>NZ_JBQQCE010000583.1:0-5312 GCF_052245645.1 Streptomyces sp. KR55
GAGCGCGGGCGTGCTGATGGTGCTCGTCTTCGGTGTCGGCACCGACTACGCGCTGCTGCTCATCGCCCGCTACCGCGAGGAGCTGCACCGCCACGCCGACCGGCACGAGGCGATGCGCATCGCGCTCGGCCGCTCCGGCCCGGCGATCCTCGCCTCGGCCGGCACCATCGCGGTCGGACTGGCCTGCCTCGCCTTCGCCGACATCAACTCCTCGCGCTCGCTGGGACTGGTCGGCGCGATCGGCGTCGTCTGCGGCTTCCTGGCGATGGTCACGGTGCTTCCGTCGCTGCTCGTCATCACGGGCCGCTGGGTGTTCTGGCCGTTCGTACCGCGCCACGGCACGCCCGCCCGCAAGGAGCGCACCGTCTGGTCCCGCATCGGCACGGCCGTCGCCCGGCGCCCCCGCTGGTCGTGGATGATGTCCGTCGCCGCCACCGGCGTCCTCGCTCTCAGCGCGGCCGGCATCGGCATGGGGCTCACGCAGGCCGAGATGTTCCAGGACAAGCCCGATTCGGTCGTCGCCCAGGAGAGGATCTCGGCACACTATCCGTCGGGCGCCTCGGACCCCGCGAAGATCGTCGTCGGCACCAGCCAGGCAGCCGAGGTCCGGGCCGCCGCAGCCACGGTCGACGGCGTCGCCCGCGTCGAGGAGGCCGCCGACCGCACCCCGGACGGCGAACTCACCACACTCTCCGTGGTGTTGGAGGACGCTCCGGACAGTCAGGCCGCCAAGGCCACGATCGACGACCTCCGCGACGCCGTGCACCAGATCGAGGGCGCGGACGCCCTGGTCGGCGGCACCACCGCCCAGGCCCTCGACACCCAGCGGGCCGCCGACCGTGACCTGACCACGGTCATCCCGATCGTGCTCCTGGTCGTCCTGGGTGTCCTGATCTGGCTGCTGCGGGCCCTCGTCGCGCCGCTGCTGCTCTTGGCCACCGTGGTGTTGTCGTACTTCGCCGCCCTCGGTGCCTCGAACCTGCTCTTCGAGCACGTCCTGGGCTTCGCCGGCGTCGACTGGTCGATCCCGCTCATGGGCTTCGTGTTCCTGGTCGCCCTCGGCATCGACTACAACATCTTCCTCATGCACCGCGTGAAGGAGGAGGCCGCCCGCCTCGGCCACTCCCGCGGCGTCCTGGAGGGCCTGACCAGCACCGGCGGCGTCATCACCTCCGCCGGCATCGTCCTCGCCGCCACCTTCGCGGTCTTCGCCGGCCTGCCGCTCGTGACCATGGCCCAGATGGGCGTGCTCGTCGGCATCGGCGTCCTGCTGGACACCTTCCTCGTCCGTACGGTCCTGGTGCCCGCCCTCGCCCTGGACCTGGGCCGCTGGTTCTGGTGGCCGGGCGGCCTCTTCCACCGCGTGGCCGACCGCAGTCGAGATGCTGCGGACAGCCCCACCTCACCCTCCGCACCGGAGCCTGCGCACGAGCCGGCCTGACGCGAGACGGACAAACAGGGCCGCATGGCAATCTGAGCGGCACCTGTGCTCCGCCAAGGGGGCGGGACGCGAGGGACCCGTGATGCAATGGGCCACCACAGAGCAGATCACGGGGTGGAGTGCGGCGTGTTGAGCAACGGTGGGCCCGATACGGGAAGTTACCAACCGCTGGAGGAGGGGGATCCGCGGGTCATCGGTGGCTATCGGCTGGTGGCACGGCTCGGGGCCGGCGGTATGGGACGGGTCTACCTCTCGCACACGCCGGGCGGGCGGGCCGTCGCGGTCAAGGTGATCCGGCCGGAGCTGGCCGAGAACGCCGAGTTCCGCAAGCGGTTCCGGGCCGAGGTGGCCGCCGCGAGCCGGGTGCACGGGCTGTACACGGCTCCGGTCGTGGACAGCGACACCGAGGGGACCACGCCGTGGTGTGCGACCGCGTATGTGCCGGGGCCGTCCCTCGCGGATGCCGTACGCGACCACGGGCCGCTGCCCGTCGACACGGTGCTGCGGCTGATCGCCGGTGTCGCCGAGGCCCTGCAAGCGGTGCACCGCGAGGGCATCGTGCACCGGGACCTCAAGCCGTCGAACGTGCTGCTCGCCGCCGACGGCCCGCGGGTCATCGACTTCGGGGTCGCGCGCGCCGCGGATGCCACGTCGGTGACACAGAGCGGCATGGCGCTGGGCACGGTCGCCTATATGGCGCCGGAGCAGGCGCTCGGCGGGGAGGTCACCTCCTCGGCCGACGTGTTCGCGCTGGGGCAGACCGCCGTGTTCGCGGCGACGGGCGGCGCCGCCTTCGGCGAGGGGGACGCGCACGCCGTGCTCTATCGGGTGGTGCACGAGGAGCCCGACCTCGGCCGCGTGCCGGTGGAGATACGGGAGCTGGTGAAGCGGTGTCTGCGCAAGCCCCCCGCCGAACGGCCTTCCGTCGAGGAGGTCATACGCTCCGTTCAGACGATCCAGGCGCATCGCGGTGACGAAGCGGCGTTCACGTCGGGGGCGTGGCTGCCGGGCGAGTTGGCGGCGGGTATCGCGGCGCGGGCCGAAGCCGCCGATCCGGCCCGGGCGGCGGCTCCGGGCGCTCACCCTTCCGGCGGTTTCGGGTCCGCTGGTTCCGGCGCTTTCGGGTCCCCGACGGCCTACTCCCCCACCTCACCGTCCCATGCCGCACTGCCCGGGCCCTTCGTGATGGGTCCCGGCGCCGCGCCGGGGCCGTACGCTTCGACTCCCTGGCCGCAGCCGCAGGAGCCGGCCGCCACACAGACCTCCTCGGTTGCCTCGGGCGGAAACGGCCGTAGGACCCGGGGCTGGGTGTTGTCGGCAGCCGCCGTCGTACTCGTCGTCTGTGGAGCGGCCGCCGCGCTGCTGCTCGTTCCGAGGGACGGCGACAAGAGTGACGGCCGGGCGCAGGAGGTCGCCGCGTCCCGCTCCGCCACGGCCTCGAAGGCGTCGCCGTCGACGTCCGGCTCCCCGTCCGCCCAGACCTCGAAGAAGCCCGAGCCCGCCAAGTCCGCTCTGCCGCCCAGCCCTTCGGGGCCCCCGACGCCCACGCCGACCCCGACCTCGGCCCCCCCGACCGCCACGGCCGACAAGCCCGCGGCCCCGACAGCCCCTGTCCCGGTGACGTACCCCGGGCTCCGGATGGCCAAGAGCCACGACCTGTATCTGGCGGACACCCCGGTGCGGGCCAAGGCGGACACCGGGACCTCCGACGAGGATCTGACCTACGCCGTCTACTCCTCGGGCGCGGTCCTTGCCCCCGGCACCGACTCCGGCAGCTCCCTTGCCCTGCTGCCGGCGGGTCGGCAGGGCAGCCTGGACGTGTGCAAGTCGGCGACCGGCTACAAGAGCTACATCTGGGGCGAGGACCTCACCGTCGGCCAGCAGATGTGCGTCATCAGCGGGACGGGACACGTGGGACTCGTGACATACCGGGGCTCGTCCGGGACGACGTACGCCACCTTGGATGTGAAGGTGTGGCGCAACGCGGCCTAAGCGCTCCGCTGGAAGTGCGGTGATGAAGCTGCGGGCCGGTAGGGGCTGGTCGCGCCCACGGTGGGGTCCCCTCCCCGCTCATGGGGGTCCCCCGCGCGAGCGAAGCCGAGCGTGGGGGAGAAGCCGAGAGTGGGAGAGGAGCCGCATACCGATACAGCCCCGCCTCCCTCACGGCGCGCGGTAACGCACCGGACTTCGCCAAGGCCGCTCAGGAGCACCGCGCGTTCCACCCGGGCGGACGGTGCGGCGGACCTGCGCCCGCGGCCACCCGCCAGATGGCGGACACCTTCCGCCGTACGGCGGCGTCGCAGGCTCGCCCGGCGCGTCGATCATGGTCGTAAGAACTGCCGCTCCCCGGCTCGAGGAGACAGACATGACCCTGGTCCCGCCCCCGTTCGACCCTGAGCTGGCCGCAGCCCTGGAGTTGGTCAAGGAGATGATGCCGACCCAGTTCACCCTGGACACCATCCAGGCACAGCGGGAGGTGGCGGCCATGCAGATGCTGGCCGGGGTGGACCTGACGTCGGGCGGGGCGTTCGAGGCGGAGGACCGGCTGGTGCCCGGGCCCGAGGGCGCGCCCGAGGTGTCCCTGCTGATATGCCGCCCGGTCACCCCCGCCACGTCCGGTCCGCTGCCCGTGATCTACCACATTCACGGTGGCGGCATGGTGCTGGGCGACAACCGGACGGGCGTCGACGTGCCGCTGGCCTGGGCCAAGGATCTGGACGCGGTCATGGTGTCCGTCGAGTACCGGCTGGCACCGGAGCACCCGTACCCGGCCGCGGTGGACGATGTGCTGGCCGGTCTGCTGTGGACCACGGAGCACGCCGAGGAGATCGGCGGCGACCCGGAGCAGATCGTCATCGCGGGCGCCAGCGCGGGCGGCGGCCTGACCGCTGCGCTCGCCCTGTTGCTCCGGGACCGCAAGGGCCCGCAGCCGATCGCCCAGGTCCTGATGTGCCCGATGCTCGACGACCGCAACGACACCCCGTCCGCCCACCAGATGGAGGGCCTCGGCGTGTGGGACCGCACCGCCAACGAGACCGGCTGGACGGCTCTGCTGGGCGACCGCCGCGGCGGCCCCGACGTGCCCCCGTACGCCGCGCCCGCCCGGACCGAGGACCTCTCCGGGCTTCCCCCGGCCTTCCTCGATGTCGGCTCCGCGGAGACCTTCCGCGACGAGGTCGTCACCTACGCATCCCGTATCTGGCAGGCCGGCGGGGCCGCCGAACTCCACGTCTGGCCCGGCGGCTTCCACGGCTTCGACGGCTTCGCGCCCCAGGCAGCAATCTCCCAGGCGGCCCGGGCGGCACATCTTCAGTGGCTGCGCAGGATTCTCGGCCGGTGAGGGAAGGGCACGCGGGCCGCTCGCTCCGGTGGATGGGCGACAACGCCCCGCAGGGTCCTTCACCGCCCGCCGCATGGCGCACCATGAGCGTGTGAAAGAGCTGGCCGGGCGCCTGACCGCGCTGGACCCGGATGCCGGGGCCGCCGTACAGGTCATCGCCTATTTCGACCGACTGGCCGAGTCACGTGCCGGCCTGGAAGCGCTGGTGCGCGGGGCCGCCGTACTGGCCGGGGTGCCCGCACGGCTCGTCGAAACCGGGACGCGGGTACACGTCCGCGTCGAGGCCGACGGGACGCGCCGGGACACGGATCTCCCGCCGGATCCCGGCTGGCCGTCGACGGCCCTGACGCCGGGCGGCGCTCCCGCGCTGTGGCTGGAGCGGCCCGAGGCGGCACCCAGCGTGGTCGACGCGGTGATCCTGGAGCGGGCTGCAGGGGCCCTGCGACAGGTCCTCGACCGCACGCGGGGCCGGGCTCCGCTCGACGATCCCGCCCTCTTGGAGACCGTCGTCGACGCCACCGCACCGGAGGC
>NZ_JBQQCE010000584.1:0-5298 GCF_052245645.1 Streptomyces sp. KR55
ACACCGTCGGCCTCGGCGTCGGGCAGCGCCTCGGCGTCGGACAACGGGGAGGCATCGGTGGAACCTTTGGCGCAGCCGACGGTGGATCGTGACGCGCTGCTGGCCGAGGCCATGCCGGGCCTGCCGGTCGAGGACGGCGCGGACGTGTCGGTGGCGGTGCTGGACGTGGACTCCGGGGAGAGTGCCTCGTACGGGGAAGGCACCTTCGACACCGCGAGCATCGTCAAGGTGGACATCCTGGCGACGCTGCTGTTGCAGACGCAGGATGCGGGGCGGCAGCTGACGGCGGCGGAGAAGTCGTACGCCACGGCGATGATCGAGTACAGCGACAACGACTCCGCGTCGGCCCTGTGGCGGACGATCGGCAAGGCGGAGGGACTGGACGCCGCGAACGAGCGGTTCGGACTGACCGGCACCGAGGGCGGGGACGGCATGCTGTGGGGCCTGACCCAGACCACGGCTGTCGACCAACTCGCCCTGCTCCAGCAGGTGTTCGGGGAGGAATCGGAGCTGAACGCGGCCTCGCGGTCGTATCTCCGGGAGCTGATGGGGCAGATCGCCGCCGGTCAGCAGTGGGGTGTGTCGGCCGCCGGGGACGATACGGCGTGGGCCCTGAAGAACGGCTGGCTGCCGCGGACCGCAACGGGCCTGTGGGACGTCAACAGCATCGGGCGGGTGACGGTCGACGGCCGTGACTACCTGGTGGCGGTGCTGTCGGACGGCAACTCGACCAAGGAGAAGGGGATCGCACTGGTCGAGGCGGCAGCGCGAGCGGCGGTGTCGGTGTTCGCCCGGACTTCCCTGCCGACGTCGTCCGCTGCCGCCGCTGGTTAGCGCGTCAGGCCGTACCTGCGGCGGCCGCGCCACAGGACGACCGCCGTGATCAGCAGCACGCCGCCGGCGCCGCCGGCCAGCGGGGCGGCCCAGCTCGTGGCGTCGTCGTCGGAATCCGCCGTGTCCGGGCCGGAGCCGAAGTACTTGTCGCCGTACGCCGCGGACTGCAGTCCCTCCGGCTTCAGCCGGCCGGCCTCCTCGATGGCGGCGGCCGGATCGACGAAGCCGAAGCCGCGGGAGTCGTCGCGGCCGTCGGCCGGGGCGTTGCGGGCCGTGTCCTGGAGGAGCCGCTTGATCTGGGCCGGGGTCAGGCCCGGGTGGGCCGACTTGACGAGGGCGACGGCGCCGGAGACGAAGGCGGCGGCCGCGCTGGTGCCCCAGCCCTCGTAGTACCTGCGGTCGGGGTCGGCGATGACGACGTCGACGCCCGGGGCGCTGACGGTGGCGTACCAGCGGCGGGTGGAGAAGGAGGCGCGGGTGCCGAACTTGTCGACGGCGGTCGCGGCGATGACGCCCGGGTAGGCGGCCGGGTAGGAGATGTGGTCGCCCTTCTCGCCGCCGTTGCCGGCCGAGGCGACGACGACGGAGCCCTTCTTCAGGGCGTACTGGACGGCCTCGTCCTCGGCGGGTTCGGGGTGGGCGGAGGCGGAGTCGTCGCCGAGGGAGAGGTTGATGACGTCGGCGCCGTGGTCGGCGGCCCAGCGGATGCCGTCCGCGAGGGCGTTGCCGCGGGTCTTCCGGGCCTTGGCCCGGGCCGGGTCGCCGTCTTCGAGGATCACGCGGACGGGGAGGATCTTCGCCTCGGGCGCGATGCCGAGGACGCCGTCGGTGTTGCCGGCGCCATGGCCGTGACCGGCGATGATCCCGGCCATCGCGGTGCCGTGCCGGGCCCAGGCACGCTCCCCCTGCGTGGCTCCGAAGCCGACCATGTCCTTGGCGGGCAGCACGTTGCCGGACAGGTCGGGGTGGTCGGCATCGACGCCCGTGTCGAGGACGGCGACGGTGATGCCCTCGCCCTTGGTGGTCTGCCAGGCCTCCGCGGTGTGCATGGCGTCCAGCGCCCACTGCTCGGCGCGGATGCCGTCGGCGTGTGCGGCGGTGGGCGGGACGAGGGCGACCGAGGCGGCGACGAGGACGCCCACGAGGCCGGCCCTGTGCGCGGCTGCGACGGGCTTCATGAGGGCTGTTCCGTGGACGAGGTGACGGACTTGCGCAGGCTGCGCTCGACGCGGTCGGCGAGGCCCTTGGCCTCGTGGCCGAGGCCCGCCTGGGCGGGGGCGCTGGTGGCGCCGGAGCGCATCGCCTCCGCGGCGGGCTGCGGTTCGTCGACCGTGCGGGCGTCGGCCCAGCCGGAGACGGCGTAGACGACGACGGGGGCGTCGGTGAGGACGGAGACGGTCCACGAGGCACGCTGCTCGGCGCCGAAGCCGGCGGCGACCGTGCCCTTCGCGGCGTACGGGCGGGGCATCAGGTCGCTGCGGCGGTCCAGGCGCTCGTCCTCGAAGCGGGCGTCCAGGGAGCGCATGGCGGCGCCGTCGGCCTTGGTGAAGAGCAGGCCGACGGTGGTGACGTAGCTCTGGGTGGCGTCGGTGTAGGTGGCGCGCAGCAGGCGCTGGCAGCCGACCGGGGCGAGTGCCCTGCGCAGCAGGGGGTCGAAGGCGTCCGCGCAGCCGCTGTCCGGGGCGACGGCGATACGGGTCCAGACGCGGTCGGCGCCACCGGGGCCGGCGCCGCGCCCCTGCACGGTGGGCGGGAACAGCTGATCCACCGGCACGCTGTGCCACAGGCTCCCGGCCGCCGCGAAGGCCCCGCGTTCCCCGGCCTCCCCCGAGTCCCCGATCAGCCAACTCCCTGTCACGGCGCCCCCGATGAGCCCCAGCCCGAGCACGACACAGGCGGCGACCGCCACGGTACGCCCCCGTACCCGCACGCCGAACGGCCGCGGCCGCGCCGACTCGTCGTACCCCTCGGGCTCCCCGAGCGTGACGACCGGCCGCTGGGGCACCGACTGGGTACTCCAGGAGAACGCGGGGTTCGGGGAGACGGGGGTGGCGTTTTCCGGTGCGGATGACGTGGGCGAACCGTGCCGCCGCTCCCGTACCGGGACCGGGACCGGGTCCGCAGGGATCGGGCGCAGACGCCTCGTCGTCTCCGAGGGCGCCTCGGCGGGCACACCGACCGGCCGCGGCGGCACGGGCCGACGGATCGGCCGGGGCGGCACGCTGCTCGGGGCGGCCGAGTCGGGGGCGGCTCCGGGGTGTGCGGGCACGGTGGGGCGGTTGCTCGAATCCGCCGACCTCTCGGGACGCGCAGGCGCACTCGGCCGATCACCTGGACGCGGCGGCACGACTCCCTGCGTGGTCGTTCCACCGCCCTCACCCCGGGTCGGCGGTGGTGCGTCCGGGAAGCGGGCGGATGCGGGGGGCGGGGGTGGAGTGAAGGAGCCGGTGTCTGTCCGGGACGGAGCGCGCAGGTTCGGGAAGGTGGTGCGGCCGGTGTCG
The DNA here is from genome assembly GCF_052245645.1 of Streptomyces sp. KR55. Taxonomy (NCBI): domain Bacteria; kingdom Bacillati; phylum Actinomycetota; class Actinomycetes; order Kitasatosporales; family Streptomycetaceae; genus Streptomyces; species Streptomyces sp. KR55. Next base: position 3,336 of record NZ_JBQQCE010000584.1, read on the forward strand.
CTGCCGTTGCGGGGTGGCGGGGGGTCGCCGGCCGCCGTTGTGGGCGTCGGCGGATCGGTGCGGCGTTCGGAAGGCGCCGTAGGGTCGGGCTCGTCCCCGGGCGTCGGCGGGTGGGGCGGACGGGGAGGTGTGGCCGGGCGAGGAGGGATGGGCGCGTGCCGCGCTTCCGTGCTCATGCACCCCCCGTTTCCTCGTGCCCGGTCCCGTGTCCTCGTACGCGGGCCGTCGTCGTCAATTCGCACGCATACCCGCACCGGCGGACCGGCATCCGGCGCGAGTGGCGCGCAGAGTCGTTCCTCCGTGCGTGCGCGTCACTCTACGGGTTGCCCCCGGTCGAACGGGAACCAGTCCACGAGCCCGGGGGATCTGCCCGGAACATCCCCCTACCCTGCGGTAATCCTGTCTGGCAGGCTTCGTTCATGACTGCGCGCGCCGCCGACCGGGCCCGTTACGACCGGGCCACCGCCCATCTCGACGCCCCTCTCGCGATCGTGGACCTGGACGCCTTCGACGCCAACGCGGACGACCTGGTCCGCCGGGCGGGCGGGAAGCCGATCCGTGTCGCCAGCAAGTCCGTCCGCTGCCGTGCCCTGCTCGAACGCGTCCTCGCGAAGGACGGTTTCGCGGGCATCATGTCGTTCACCCTGGCCGAGTCCCTGTGGCTGGCACGGTCGGGGTTCGACGATATTCTGCTCGCCTACCCGTCGGCCGACCACGCCGGATTCGCCGAACTGGCCGCCGATCCCAAGCTGGCCACCGCGGTCACGGTGATGATCGACGACCCCGCCCAGCTGACCCTGATCGACCAGGCGCGCGACGGCGGCCGTGAAGTCGTGCGCGTCTGCCTGGAGTTGGACACCTCGCTGAAGCTGCTCGGCGGGCGGGTGCGCGTCGGGGCCCGCCGCTCGCCGCTGCACTCGCCCGCCCAGGTCGCCGATCTGGCCCGGGCGGTGGCCCGGCGGCCGGGGTTCGAGGTCGTGGGGATCATGGCGTACGAGGGGCACATCGCCGGTGTCGGGGATGCGGTCGCCGGACGGCCGCTGCGCTCGCGTGCCGTGCGGTTGATGCAGGCCACCGCCCGCCGGGAACTCGCCGAACGGCGCGCCGCGGTGGTGCGCGCGGTGCGGGCCGTGGTGCCGGGGCTGGAGTTCGTCAACGGCGGCGGCACGGGCAGTGTGCAGCACACGGCGGCGGAGGACGCGGTCACCGAGATCGGGGCGGGGTCGGGGCTGTACGTACCGCGGCTGTTCGACAACTACACGTCCTTCACCGGGCGTCCGGCGGCGCTGTTCGCGCAGCCGGTGGTGCGCCGGCCCGGAGTGGGGGCCGTGACCGTGCTCGGCGGCGGTTATCCGGCCTCCGGCGCCGCCGGGGCGGACCGGCTGCCGGTGCCGTATCTGCCGGAGGGGCTGCGGTACGACCCCCAGGAGGGGGCCGGCGAGGTGCAGACCCCGCTGCTCGGTTCCCCCGCGGACGATCTGCTGATCGGCGACAAGGTGTGGTTCCGGCACGCCAAGGCCGGTGAGCTGTGCGAGCGGTTCGACGCGCTGCATCTGGTCGAGGGCGACCGGGTGACGGCGACGGTTCCGACGTACCGGGGTGAGGGCCGCACCTTCTTGTGAGGGGTCAGTTCGACGGGCCGACGCTGCTGCCCACGCCGCCACCGCCGGCCTCGTCTCCGATCGCCCGGATCCCCTTGGTGATCCGGTCCATGTCGGCCAGCGGCGGGCCGTCCTCGCCCGCGTCGAAGACGTAGCGCACGATGACCGGCGACTCGGTGCCGACGCTGGACTGGAAGGCGAGGGACTGGACGTAACCGCCGGGCCCGTCGGCCGTTCTGACGCGCCAGCGCACGAAGTACCCGGCGCGGCCCGCCACCGCGACCGGCCCCGACGCGACGAGTCGGTGGGACTCGATGCCGCCGTAGGGGCGGCGGCCGACGACGTCGCGGTCGTAGGCCTCG
>NZ_JBQQCE010000585.1:0-5244 GCF_052245645.1 Streptomyces sp. KR55
CCGTCGACGCCGATGGCCAGGTCGAGGTAGCCGTCGCCGTTGACGTCGCCCAGGTCGAGTTCGTAGCCGAAGAAGTCGTTGCCCTCGGCGGTGCCGGGCACGTTGCCGGTGTCCTGGGTGATGCCGGTGGCGTCGGTGGTCAGGGGGCCGCCGTCCGAGCCGTGGGTGACCCAGACCTTGCCGCCCTTGCCGGAGTCGGGGACCGGGGTGCCGTCCTCGGTGGTGGTGTTCCAGTACGCGCCGCTGACCACGTCGCCGTAGCCGTCGGCGTCGATGTCGCCGATCGCGGTGATCACGCCGGGCTTGAGGGTCTTGGCCCCGGAGATGCTCAGGCCGCTCGCGGTGCCGGGGACGTAGTAGTTGCGGTTCCAGCCGTACTCGGAGGAGTTCTCGTAGCCGTCGACCACGAGGTCGGTCTCCGGGCCGCCGTTGACGTTGCCGGCGGTCAGGTTGAGCGGGCCGTTCGCGTCGGTGCCCATGATCGGGGGCTTGATCGTGTAGCGGCCGCCGGTCGTGCCGGAGGAGCTGAAGCCGCCCTTGAGGACGTAGATCGTGGCGGTGTTGCTGCCGACGGCCAGGTCGGCCCTGCCGTCGCCGTCGAAGTCGCCGGCGGCGAGGTTCTTGCCCCAGTAGTCGTGGGACGTGGGGGCCGGGTCGGCGACGGTGACGCCCTTGCCGGTGATGCCGGACGCCGAACCCCAGAGGATGGCCAGACCGCCGCCGTCCTTGTCGCTGCCGACGTCCTCGCCCGGGGAGCCGACGGCGACGTCGTCGTAGCCGTCGCCGTTGAAGTCCGCGTAGGCGGTCTCGGCGCCGAAGCCGTCGCCGCTCTCCGCGCTGCCGGGGGTGCCGGTGGTGTTCTGGCTGATGGTGGCGCGCTTCGCGGACGAGACGCCGGTGGACGTGCCGTAGAGGACGACCAGCTGGCCGGCCCACTCCTTGCCACTGACGTAGGCGCCGTCGGCGGAGAAGGCGACATCGCCCTTGCCGTCGCCGTTGAAGTCGGCCTGCGGGACGTGCGTGGAGTCCGCGGCCGTCGCCGTCGCCGCGGAGAACGTGAGCAGACCGCCCGTCAGCGCGGCCGCGGTGGCCGTCGCGAGGGCGAGTCGCAGGGTGTGCTGCATGCGGGGTCTCCTGCTGCATGCGGGGATGCCTGGCGGGCATCCACAGTCAATGGGGTGCGGATCGTCCGTGTTCGCCGGGAGTTCTCTTCGGGTTCACGTGACGGTCGGCGATCAAGAGACCTGTGCGGACGGGCAAGGGTTGTACGTGAGTTCGGTAACTTTTTGAGCCGGCTGTGAGGAGGAACGGGCCCCGGACACGGCGACGCTCCCACGCCGGGAGCGGCATGGGAGCGTCGGCCGTGGGGATCGGGTCGGTTACTTCACCGGCTCCGGTTCCGATTCCGTCTCCGCGTCCGACGAACCCTCCGGGGCGGCCGGCGTCTTCACGGAGTCCAGCAGCAACTGGGCGACGTCGACGACCTGGATGGATTCCTTCGCCTGGCCGTCGTTCTTCTTGCCGTTGACCGAGTCGGTCAGCATCACCAGGCAGAACGGGCACGCCGTCGACACGATGTCGGGGTTGAGCGACAGGGCCTCGTCGACACGCTCGTTGTTGATGCGCTTGCCGATCCGCTCCTCCATCCACATCCGCGCACCACCGGCGCCGCAGCAGAAGCCGCGCTCCTTGTGGCGGTGCATCTCCTGCTGGCGCAGGCCCGGGACGGCGGTCATGATCTCGCGCGGAGGCGTGTAGATCTTGTTGTGGCGGCCCAGGTAGCAGGGGTCGTGGTACGTGATGAGGCCCTCGACCGGCGTCACCGGGATCAGCTTGCCCTCGTCGACGAGGTGCTGGAGCAGCTGGGTGTGGTGGATGACCTCGTAGTCGCCGCCGAGCTGCGGGTACTCGTTGCCGATCGTGTTGAGGCAGTGGGGGCAGGTGGCGACGATCTTCTTCGCCGACTTGGGCTTCCGGGTCGACTCGTCCTCGTCGTCCTCGCCGAACGCCATGTTCAGCGCCGCCACGTTCTCCATGCCGAGCTCCTGGAACAGCGGCTCGTTGCCGAGGCGCCGTGCCGAGTCACCCGTGCACTTCTCGTCCCCGCCCATGATCGCGAACTTCACGCCCGCGATGTGGAGCAGCTCCGCGAAGGCCTTGGTGGTCTTCTTGGCGCGGTCCTCGAGGGCGCCCGCGCAGCCGACCCAGTACAGGTACTCGACCTCGGACAGGTCCTCGATGTCCTTGCCGACGACCGGCACCTCGAAGTCGACTTCCTTCGTCCACTCCAGGCGCTGCTTCTTGGCCAGGCCCCAGGGGTTGCCCTTCTTCTCCAGGTTCTTGAGCATCGTGCCCGCCTCGGACGGGAAGGAGCTCTCGATCATCACCTGGTAGCGGCGCATGTCGACGATGTGGTCGACGTGCTCGATGTCCACCGGGCACTGCTCCACGCACGCGCCGCAGGTGGTGCAGGACCACAGGACGTCCGGGTCGATGACGCCGTTCTCCTCGACGGTGCCGATCAGCGGACGCTCGGCCTCCGCGAGAGCGGCCGCGGGAACGTCCTTCAGCTGCTCCTCGGACGCCTTCTCCTCGCCCTCCATCGTCTTGCCGCCGCCGGCCAGCAGGTACGGCGCCTTGGCGTGCGCGTGGTCCCGCAGGGACATGATCAGCAGCTTGGGGGAGAGCGGCTTGCCGGTGTTCCAGGCCGGGCACTGCGACTGGCAGCGGCCGCACTCGGTGCAGGTGGAGAAGTCCAGCAGGCCCTTCCAGGAGAACTGCTCGACCTGGCTGACACCGAAGACGTCGTCCTCGCCGGGGTCGGTGAAGTCGATCGGCTTGCCGCCCGACGTCATCGGCTGGAGCGCGCCGAGCGCGGTCTCACCGGTGGCGTTGCGCTTGAACCAGATGTTCGGGAAGGCGAGGAAGCGGTGCCAGGCCACGCCCATGTTCGTGTTGAGCGAGACCGTGATCATCCAGATCATGGTCGTGCTCAGCTTGATCATCGCGAACAGGTAGACGAGGTTCTGCAGCGTCGCCAGGCTCATGCCCTTGAAGGCCAGGACCAGGGGGTACGAGGCGAAGTACGCGGCCTCGTAGTGCTCCACGTGGTGCAGTGCGCCCTCGAGGCCGCGCAGGACGTAGATCGCCAGACCGATGGTGAAGATGACGTACTCGACGAAGTACGCCTGGCCCATCTTGGAGCCCGCGAACCGGGACTTGCGGCCGGCCCGCGAGGGCAGGCTCAGCAGCCGGATCACCATCAGCGTGACGATGCCGAGCGTCGTCATGGCGGCGATGAACTCGATGTAGAGCTCGTACGGCAGGAAGCCGCCGATGATCGGCAGCGTCCAGTCGGCTTCGAAGAGCTGGCCGTACGCCGTGATGATCGTCGGCGGCAGGGTCAGGAAGCCGATGGCCACGAACCAGTGAGCGATGCCCACGATGCCCCAGCGGTTCATCCGCGTATGGCCGAGGAACTCCCTGACCAGCGTCACACTGCGCTGATAGGGGTTGTCGGTCCGGGTGCCGGCCGGGACCGGCTGGCCCAGTCTGAAGTACCGGACGAACTGGCCGATGGCGCGCGCGAGCAGCGCAACGCCGACCACGGTCAGGACCAGCGACACGATGATCGCGGCGAGTTGCATTGGGGGCTCCTCGGGCCTGCGAGGGGGAGATCCGTTGATTACTAAGCGGTAACTTATGCAGTCCGTCTGAGACTACCCATTTCCTCGGTCGCACTGTAGCCAGGGGCCCGGTGATCTGCGTCGCTGAGGCATACCTGACCGTATGGGGCACGGCGCGTCGGACTGATCCCAGTATTCCCCGCACATCATGACATTCCGTTTACCTTGGGGCTGCGCTCTACGAGGCCGAGGGGAGGGCCGCCGGACGGGTGAACGCAACCTCGGTCAGCCTCGCTGCGTCTCTGCAGGTCACCGGGCAGTTGCGCGTAAGGAACAGATAAGAGTTGAGTCCACTCGACTCAGGTCTGTTGACCCGGCGGCGGGCGTCATGCACACTTGAGCCCGTTCCACTCAAGTCAGCTGGAGGAATCAACCATGGCACGTGCGGTCGGCATCGACCTGGGCACGACTAACTCCGTCGTCAGCGTTCTGGAGGGCGGCGAGCCCACCGTCATCACCAACGCCGAGGGCGCCAGGACCACGCCGTCCGTCGTCGCCTTCGCCAAGAACGGCGAGGTGCTGGTCGGCGAGGTGGCCAAGCGGCAGGCCGTGACCAACGTCGACAGGACCATCCGGTCGGTCAAGCGCCATATGGGCACCGACTGGAAGATCAACCTCGACGGCAAGGACTTCAACCCGCAGCAGATCAGCGCCTTCGTGCTGCAGAAGCTGAAGCGGGACGCCGAGGCGTACCTGGGCGAGAAGGTGACCGACGCGGTCATCACCGTCCCGGCGTACTTCAACGACGCCGAGCGCCAGGCCACCAAGGAGGCCGGTGAGATCGCCGGTCTGAACGTGCTGCGCATCGTCAACGAGCCGACGGCCGCCGCCCTGGCGTACGGCCTCGACAAGGACGACCAGACCATCCTCGTCTTCGACCTCGGTGGCGGCACCTTCGACGTGTCCCTCCTGGAGATCGGCGACGGCGTGGTCGAGGTGAAGGCCACCAACGGTGACAACCACCTCGGTGGTGACGACTGGGACCAGCGCGTCGTCGACTACCTGGTCAAGCAGTTCCAGTCCGGTCACGGCGTCGACCTGTCCAAGGACAAGATGGCGCTGCAGCGCCTGCGTGAGGCCGCGGAGAAGGCCAAGATCGAGCTGTCCTCGTCCACCGAGACCTCGATCAACCTGCCCTACATCACGGCCTCCGCCGAGGGCCCGCTGCACCTCGACGAGAAGCTGACCCGCGCCCAGTTCCAGCAGCTGACCGCGGACCTGCTGGAGCGCTGCAAGACGCCGTTCCACAATGTCATCAAGGACGCCGGCATCCAGCTGAGCGAGATCGACCACGTCGTCCTCGTCGGTGGCTCCACCCGTATGCCCGCCGTCGCCGAGCTCGTCAAGGAGCTGACCGGCGGCAAGGAGGCCAACAAGGGCGTGAACCCGGACGAGGTCGTCGCCATCGGCGCCTCGCTCCAGGCCGGTGTCCTCAAGGGCGAGGTCAAGGACGTCCTGCTGCTGGACGTGACCCCGCTGTCCCTCGGCATCGAGACCAAGGGCGGCATCATGACCAAGCTGATCGAGCGCAACACGACGATCCCGACGAAGCGTTCGG
>NZ_JBQQCE010000586.1:0-5236 GCF_052245645.1 Streptomyces sp. KR55
GAATGCGCTTCCTGTGGCACATATGGACATTCCCCGGAGGCGGCGGTCCGCCCCCGGGGAACTGCCTGTCACACCAGGCTCAGACGTGTCACGGGACGATCTTCAGCAGCCGGTTCGGGGAGCCGCTGCCGGGGCTGGTGACCTTGCCGGTGGTCGCTCCGCTCGTCAGCGCCGAGGCGACCTGCGCCGGGGTGGACGAGGTGTGGTTCGCGAGGTAGACCGCCGCCGCGCCCGCGACGTGCGGAGTCGCCATCGACGTACCGGAGATGGTGTTCGTCGCGGTGTCGCTGGTGTGCCAGCCGGCCGTGATGGAGGAGCCGGGCGCGAAGATGTCCAGGGCGGAGCCGTAGTTGGAGTAGCTCGCCTTGGCGTCCGTGTTGGTGGTGGCGCCGACCGTGATCGCTTCGGAGACCCGGGCCGGGGAGGACGAGGAGGCGGTGGTGCTGCTGTTGCCCGCCGCGACGGCGTAGGTCACGCCGCTGGCTATGGAGTTGCGGACCGCCGTGTCCAGCGACGCCGAAGCGCCGCCGCCGAGCGACATGTTGGCGACCGAGGGGCCGGAGTGGTTCTGCGTCACCCAGTCGATGCCGGCGATCACGCCCGCCGTGGTGCCGGAGCCGCTGTTGTTCAGCACCCGGACCGCCACGATCTTCGCCTTCTTGGCGACGCCGTAAGTGGAACCCGCGACCGTGGTGGCCACATGGGTGCCGTGGCCGTTGCCGTCGGAGGCGGTGGTGTCGCCGTCGACGGCGTCGTAGCCGTAGGTGGCCCGGCCGCTGATCTGTGAGTGGCTGATGCGGACGCCGGTGTCGATGACGTATACGGTCACGCCGCTGCCCGCACTGTCCGGATATGTGTAGGTGCCGGAAAGCGGAAGCGACGTCTGGTCGATGCGGTCCAGGCCCCAGGGGGCGTTGGACTGTGTGGTGTCGGCGAGCCGGACGCGCTGGTTCTGCTCGACGGAGGCCACCGCGGGGTCGGCGGCCAGTCTCCTCGCCTCGGTCGCGGAGAGGTTGGCGGTGTAGCCGTTCAGCGCCTTGCCGAACGTCTGCTTCACCGTGCCGCCGTACTCCTTGATCAGACCCTTGCCCTCGCTGGACGCGGCCTTGAAGCCGGCGCCCTTCTTGAGGGTGACGATGTAGCTGTCCTTGACGGCGGTGGGGGAGCCGGCCGCCAGGACCGTGCCCTCGGCCGGGGCGGCCTGGGCGGGGAGTGCGGTGAGCCCGCCCAGGAGGGCGGCGGTCGCCAGGCTGGTTGTCGCGGCGAACCGGGCCTTCTTGCTACGCAGTTGTGCCATTACGAGGGAGTCCTCCTCCAGGCGGCGCGCGCCCGGGTGGGGGCGTGCGCATGTGGGGGGTGCGCGCGTCTTCGCGCACACGGCCCGGGGCGTCGCGTACCGCCCGGGCTGCCGTAAAGCGTGGGTGAGCTACGTGCGTAGAACAAGGGAGTTGAGCACCTGTCAACAAATCTGTCATGGGCACGTAATCAACTCCAGGGTGAACGCGCAGGGTTCATGTGGAGGATGGGTGAAAAGTCTTGGCATGGACACTTCCGTTCAACACGCGTAGTTGGTACGACGGTTGAGGCAGAGATCCTGCTAAAGGGAGGTTCCATGAGACGTTCCCGACTTGTCGTGTTACTCGGCTCACTCCTCCTCGCCGCATCGGCTGCCCTCACGGGGGCCGCTCCGGCGCAGGCGTCCGAAGCCGCCGCCACCGGCTATGTGGCGCTCGGCGACTCCTACTCCTCCGGCGTCGGCGCGGGCAGTTACATCAGCTCCAGCGGCGACTGCAAGCGCAGCACGAAGGCGTACCCGTACCTCTGGGCCGCCGCCAACTCACCCTCGTCGTTCGCCTTCACGGCCTGCTCCGGCGCCCGAACGGATGAAGTCCTCGCCGGTCAACTGGCTCCGCTCAACGCGAGCACAGGTGTGGTGTCCATCAGCGTCGGCGGCAACGACGCCGGCTTCGCGGACGTCATGACGACGTGCGTACTCCAGTCCGACAGTGCCTGCATCTCCCGCATCAACACCGCCAGGGCGTACGTCGACACGACGCTGCCCGGCAAGCTCGACACCGTCTACTCGGCGATCCGCAGCAAGGCACCCGCGGCGCAGGTCGTCGTGCTCGGCTACCCCCGCTTCTACAAGCTCGGCCAGGCGTGCCTCGGTCTGTCCGAGACCAAGCGCAAGGCCATCAACGACGCCTCCGACCACCTCAACACCGCCATCCAGAAGCGCGCCCTGAACCACGGCTTCACCTGGGGCGACGTGCGCGGCACCTTCACCGGCCACGAGATCTGCTCCGGCAACTCCTGGCTGCACAGCGTCAACTGGCTCAACATCGGCGAGTCGTACCACCCGACCGCGAGCGGCCAGTCCGGCGGCTATCTGCCGGTGCTCGACAACGCCGCCTGATCCTCAGGGAGTCGGCGTAGGTGAAGGGGAGGCCCCGCCCGTCGGGGTCTCCGTCACACAGGTCACCAAGAACGCCACCACATCGGACGTCGTCCGGACCGGATCGCGGACCTCGACACTGATCTCGTTCTGATACGTCCCGCTGTCGGCGTACGTCGTCACGATCACCCGGTCCTGCCGGGTCCGCTCGCCCCCTTCGGGGAACGACAGCGTCTTCCAGCTCTCGACCTCGCCGTCCTCGGTCACCCAGCGGTAGTCCACCTCCGCGGGCAGCCGCCCCACCGTGAACGTCGCCGTGAACGCGGGAGCCTGGTCGTTCGGCGGCGGGCACGTGCCCGAGTACTCCGTGCGGGCGCCGGCGAGGGTCACCGTCACCGACTGCGGCGGGGGAGCGGTCGTCGGACTGCTGCTCGGGGTCGGTGTGGTGGGAGCGGTGGTGCCCGGGGTCGTCTCCTCCTCGGGCGCTGTCGAAGTCTCTGCTGCCGTAGGGGTGTTGTCGCCCCCTGCGGTGCGGTTGTCGCCGTCGTCGCGGTTCAGCAGCGCGTACGTGAGACCGGCGATCGCCAGCGCCAGGGCGGTGACGCCGGCGATCAGGACGACGGTGGTGCGTCGGTCGCGGCGCGGTTCGGCGACGGTTGTCGCGGCAGGGGCAGCTGGGGAGGGTTGGGGTGGAGTCGGCGGCTGCGGCTGCCGGTGGGCCGCGACGGTCGGGGCGTACGGGATGTAGGGCGTCGTCGGGGCCGTGTCCGCGCGCGGCGCGCCTCCCCCAGAGGGGGTACCCCCAGCGCCGACCAGCCGCAGGTCTTCCTCGGCCCGCGCGGCCGACAGCCGCTCGGCGGGGTCCTTGCGCAACAGCCCCTCGATGACCGGGGTGAGCGGACCGGCCCGGCGGGGCGGCGGCAACTCCTCGTCGACGATCGCCCGCAGGGTGCTCAGCGGGGTGTCGTGGCGGAACGGCGAGCTGTCCTCCACCGCCGCATACAGCAGCACGCCGAGCGACCACAGGTCCGACTCGGGACCCGGCGTGCGGCCGAGCGCGCGTTCCGGCGCGAGGAATTCGGGCGAGCCGACCACCTCCCCGGTCATGGTCAGCGCGGAGCTGCCCTCCACCATCGCGATACCGAAGTCGGTGAGCACCACCCGGCCGTCGTTCGACAGCAGCACGTTGCCCGGTTTCACGTCCCGGTGCAGCACCCCGGCCTCGTGCGCGGCACGCAGCGCGGACAGCACCTCGGCGCCGATGTGCGCCGCGCGTTGCGGGGACAGCGGGCCCTCGGCGTCCAGCAGCTCGGCGAGGGAGATCCCGCGGACCAGCTCCATCACGATCCACGGCCGGCCCTCGTCCGTGGCCACGTCGTACACCGTCACCACATTGCGGTTCGCGACCCGGGCGGCGGCCCAGGCCTCCCGCTCCAGACGGGCGTACATCCGCTCCACGTCGGCGGCCGGCAGCCCGGCCGGGGCCCGCACCTCTTTGACGGCGACCTCGCGGCGCAACACCTCGTCGCGGGCGAGCCACACCGTCCCCATGCCGCCCTCGCCGAGCGGGGACAGCAGGCGGTAGCGGCCGGCGATCACGCGTTCACTGCCCGGATCTGCGGACACCGGCGCCCCCTTCGCATCCGCGAGCGATGTCTCGTCTGATTTCTCCCCAAAAGTAGCTCAGCCGAATGCGGATGCCGCCCCCCTGAACACCAATCCGGCCCCGAGGGCGACGACGACGAACGCGGAACCCACCGGCGCGGTACGGCGGATCAGGGCGGCCAGCGGATTGGCGGTCCAGCGGGGCCGCCGGACCAGCGCCCGGGTCACGCCGCTGCCGAACCGGACGACGGTGAACCCGGCCGCGGTGAGGGTGAGCGCGAGCCCGGCGCCGTACGCGACGACGAGCAGCAGTCCGAACCAGGCCTGTCCGAGCGCCGCCGCGCCGACGAGCACGACGACGGCCGAGGGACTGGGCACGAGCCCGCCGGCGAAGCCCATGAGGATCGTGCCGCGGAGGGTGGGGGCGATGGGGTGGGAGTGGGTGTGGCCGCCGTGGCTGTGTTCGATGGTGTGGGGGTGGGTGTGCTGGTGGTCGTGATCGTGGCTGTGCTTTTTGTGCTCGGGTTCGTGGACGTGTTCGTGTTCGCGGCCGTGGGCGTGTTCGTGGGCGTGTTCGTGTTCGTGGTCATGGGTGTGCGTGTGGGCGTGGGCCTGTCCGCGGTTGCGGAACGCCCGTCGTACGAGGCCCGCTCCCGCCAGTGTCACCAGCACCCCGCTCGCGATGCCCAGCCAGGCGATCACCGAGGGTGCCGCCGCGGAGCCGGCCGTGACCAGGAGGCCGAGGGCGACCACGCCGAGGGTGTGGGTGACCGTCACCGAGGCGGCCAGGGGGAGGACGTGCCGCATACGGGCGCGGCCGCCGTGGGCTGCCGCCGTCGCGGCCATGAGGGTCTTGCCGTGGCCCGGTGCGAGCGCGTGCATCGCGCCGAGACCGACCGCGATGAGCAGGGCCAGGGCGGCGAAGCCGACGGTGAGGTCGTGCCGGGCGACCAGGGACTCCAGGGCCCGGGTCCAGCGGTCGGCGCCGCGTGGCAGGACGGACGCGGCGGGCGCGTCGCCCTGCTCCTCGGCCAGGGCGGGACCGCCGGGGCGCACGCGCAGGGACGCGGACGTCGTGTCGGCCGGGGAGGACAGCAGTTCCTCGGGATAGGCGGTCAGTCGGCGCGACGGCGACTTCTCCGGCACGTCCGACGCGGTGAGCGTCATACGGTCCCCGCGCGCGGTGATCTCCCGCCAGCCGGGGCCGGAGTCGGCGCCCGCGCTGCGGAATCCGAC
>NZ_JBQQCE010000587.1:0-5228 GCF_052245645.1 Streptomyces sp. KR55
GCGCAATCGCGCGCGTCGTGTGCGGTCTGGGCCCTGACACGCTAGAGATGGTGCTCGACTTCAGTCCGGCCGTGCCCCAAGCCAAGCCTCGCTGCTGGCCGAGCTATCCGAACTGGAGAAATCCTGCAGAGTGACCGCCACCATTGCCTGACTCAGAAGGGACTCCGGATGCCGAAGAAGGGCCGTCGGACACCGCGCCGCCTGGCCAAGAGCGGCCGTTCAAGAGGTGCCGATGCCACCCCGAGGAAGCACCCCGATTACGACCTTGCCTGTCCCGAGGAGCTGCTCGTCGACGAGTTTGGCGAGGAGGGCGCCCAATGTGGCTTCGTTCACTTCAAGCAGCAGCGTTTATCTGCCTGTTTGGGCAGCAGTTAGCGATCCTGAGGCTCATGGATGCTCACGAGAGATGACGTCGCTGCCTGAGCTTGGTGGCCAGCAGGCCGTTGCCCGGCGGTGAGCTCTCGGCCGGGGCAGCCGATCGGCTGCCATATCCTTCTGCCGTGGCGAACTGGCGGCGGTCTCTGGCGGATGGGTTCTGGTCTTGGGACCGGGCCCTGGGTGGGCAGCGGCGTCCGACACGGATCCAGAAATGGGTGGCCCGACACCCGATCGGCACCGGCCTCTGTGTCGCTGTGCCCTTCACCCTCTTCCTCTTGTTGCTGTCGCGTGAGGAGGAGCCGGATGATCCCCTGTTCGCTGTGATGTTCGGGCTGCTCATGGGGCTTGTCTTCGGTCTCACGGCCGTCTCAGAGCGGCTCCGGCAGCGTCGGCTCAAGCGTCTGGGAATATGGGACGGATCTTGAGAGGGCCGGGGCCCGAAGGAATGGTCAGTCCCCGGCCCCCGGCTGGTGGGACGTGCGCGGGTCAGCCGGCCTTGGCGGGTTCCTCGGCCCGGGCCCGGGTGGAGGCGAGCCGGTAGGAGTCGGTGCCGGTCTCGATGATCGTGCCGTTGAAGGTCAGGCGGTCGACGACGGCCGCGGCGGCAGCGGCTTGCGCGGCTCCGGCCAGGCCGAGTCCAGGGCCTTGCGGACCGTCCGCCAGGCGACGTTGTACTTGCGCTCCAGCTTCCGCATCGTCATGCCGGCCCGGTGGTCTCGCCGGATCGCCGCGTACAGCTCGACCTTCGACATCTGCGGCATGACCAGGACCTTTCACCGGGAACACCCCGATGCTGTCCTGGCAAGTACCTCGGTGCTGACAAAACTCGTGAACATCACCCGACCGTGGATCTGGGCGCCTCCCAAACCCGTGTACAACCGCCGTCACGACTCGTGAATAAAGCCACCCAATGGCTGATCGACGAGTATCAAAGGCCGCTGACCATGGCCGACTTGAAGCTCGAGCAGGCTATCCGACGCGATGCGTTCGTAATGGACGATCCGTTCACAGGGCCCGCCATGTGTGCGGCGCAGCAGATCAGTCAGATCCTGGAGATGACCCTCCATGTTGCCGCCTCGCTTGCCGACCAGGCCGGCACCCTCACGCCTGAGCAGGCCCGCGAGATTGGACAGCTCGATGCAATGGGTCCGATCGACCACGCCGCGGAAGGGGTTGACGTGGTCCGCGAAGCTCACCAGGAAGGTGTCCTGCTCCTGAACCACCGCGGTATGTGGGATTTCGCCTGACGTCGCGACTGCAGTGGCGGTACGAGTTGTCCCGGCTCAACGAAGAGTCATTGTCAATTCCTGTGGATCAGATTTTCTGCTGTTGAGGCTGGATGCGGCTCATGTCGTTTGCCGTAGCAGTAGATCCGGCGCAAAGGCGTGTACTCAGAGGGTTTTCTCGAACCAGTGTCGGATGTAGGGGTTGGTGGTGTACGGGGCAATCTTGACGTAGCCGTAGGCGGCGTAGAGGCCCCGAGCCTCGATGAGTTCCTCCATGGTGTCCAGCCGTAGCCGGGTGTGGCCAAGCTTGTGGGCCTCGGTTTCGACGGCAGCCAGCAGGCTCCGGCCGATCCCTTGGCCGCGGAACGCAGGGCGCACGAACATGCGCTTGATCTCGCCGACGTCTGGGGACAGCGCCCGGATGCCAATGCAGCCCGCCGGGCTACCGTTGACCCTCGCCAGAAGAAACAGCCCACCGGGTGGGACCAGTCCCGTGTTGGCCGCCGGCGCCTCGGTTTGATCGTGCAGCAGCGGACCACTCCAGCGTTGGAAGAGCTCCTGCTGATATTCCTCCAGCAGTTCCCGGCCGTCAGCCGCGTCGACCGGCTCGGCGTTGATAACGGTGTTGCTCACCGGTTCCCTCTTTCGCATGAGTCGTTCTTCGTACTGTGGGCCCGCGTTCCGCACTGCATCCAGGAGTCTCCAGTCCTTGTGCCTGGCGTGGTCGGTGCCGTCCGGATGCTCAGTTGTGAAGGCCGTGAGGGCTGGTCAGGCGTGCGTGGGTGATAGGTGGTTGGGGAGGTCGGTGAGCTGTTCGATGCGGGGGACCGTCTCGTCTGCTGTCGGCGATGGTCCACCGGTGACGAAGTCGATGCCTCGGTCCAGCCAGATGCCGGTGAGTCCGGCGAGGGCGGCTGCGTTCACGTCGCTTTCCAGCATGTCGCCCACGTTGATCGCCTGCGCGGGGTCCGTCCGCATCCGCTGGCAGGCGGTGGCGTAGGCGGCGGGCTTGGCCGCACCGAGGTCGGTCGGGGTCAGGACGGCTTCGAAGTATTCGAGGAGGCCGAAGCGGGCGAGCTTGGCGCGCTGCTGTTCAGGGTCCCCGTTGGTGAGAACGGCGAGACGCGGTCCGTGGGGAAGCTGTTTCAGGGTCTCCATGCAGGGCTGGACATCGGGATAGCACCGCCAGGACTCCTCGAACACGGTGAGGTAGTGCTCGGTGATCCAGGCGTCCAGAAGGCCGGGGCTTTCAGGAATCGGCTCGCCGAGCATCGGCAGGAAGGAACGGAGTCTGCGTCGGTGGTGCTCAGCGAAGGAGCATTGACCGGCCAGGTATTCCCGCATGTGGCGCGCCTCCAGCGTCCACCACAACGTCGCCAGCTCCTCCGGTGGAGCCGTCGCGTTCGGCGCGGCCTGAATGATCTGGCCGATCGTTTCCCAGACTGCGCTTCGGTGATCGACCAGGGTGCCGTCCAGATCGAAGAAGATCACATCTGTCATGGGGTGATCATCCCGTGGCACTTGGAGTAATTGTCAAGATCTGTCAATCAGTTGAGGTGGGTCACGCCGCGGAGGTGTCCTCGGGACGTTCGACGAGGTGACCGTTCTCGAAGCGGGCGCCGTTGCGGACCAGGGTGACGAGGTGGGGTGCGGTGATCGCGCGCCAGCGTTCCTGGGCGGACTCGACGAGCTTGAAGACCATCGCCAGGGCGGCGGCTGGGCTGCCCGCGCCGCGGGTGACCTTGGTGCGGAGTTTCACCGTGGAGAAGGTCGACTCGATGGGATTCGTGGTGCGCAGATGGACCCAGTGCTGGGGGGAAAGTCGTAGAACGCCAGCAGCTCCTCGGCGTCGTCGGTGATCTTCTTCACCGCCTTGGGCCATTTCGCCTCGTAGGTCCTCGCGAATTCCTCGATCGCCTTCTCGGCGTGCGTGCGGTCCTCGGCGTTGTAGATCTCCTGCATCGCCTTCTTCGCGCCGGGCTGCGCGGATTTCGGCAACGCGTTCGAGACGTTGCGGGCCTTGTGGACCCAACACCTCTGATGCCGGGCGGCGGGGAACACCTCGGCCAGGGCCTTCCAGAGTCCCATCGCGCCGTCGCCGACGACCAGCTCGGGGTCTGTCATGCCGCGTCGGCGGCAGTCCCGCAGCAGGTCGGCCCACGACTCGGTCGATTCGCGTAGGCCCTCTGCGATCGCGATCAGCTCCTTGGTGCCGTCCACGCGCACGCCCATGAGGACCAGGACGCAGGAGTGGGCTTGTTCGAGGCGGACCTTGGGGTGCACGCCGTCGGCCCACACGTAGACGTAGTCGCTGCCGGTCAGAGTCCGGTCCTGGAACGCGGCGTGATCGGCCTGCCACTGCTTCGTCAGCCGCATGACCGTCGCCGACGACAGCCCCGCGGTCGAGCCCAGGAACTGCTCCAGCGCGGGCGTGAAGTCCCCGCTGGACAGGCCGTGGAGGTACAGCAGGGGGTAGCACTTCGCTGACCTTCGGGGACTTGCGACACCACGGAGCCAGAATCCTGGAGGAGAACCTCTTACGCTCTCCGGTGACCTCGTCGACCCGCTTATCGTTCACGCGCGGCGCGTGGACCTCGACGGGACCTACGGCCGTGGTCACCGTCCGTTCGCGGTGGTGGCCGTTGCGGACCACCAGGCGCCGGCCTCGTTCGTCACGCTTGTCGGCGAGCTCGGCTATGTACTGGTTGACCTCGGCCTCCAGCGCGGCGGCCAGCATCCGGCGGGCGCCCTCCCGGACGATGTCGTCGATCAGGGAGCCGGTCTCGGTCGTTCCATCCGCATTAACTACCCTGAGCACGGGCGTGCCTTCCTGACCCGCGTTCGCAGCGCGGGCCTACTCGGAGATCAGAAGTCGATCACTCGGGAAGGTACGCCCGTTCGCGTCCAACCCGAGGCCGATCCACAGATCTTGAGCATTGCTCCTCAACGAACCGAGTCGCCTACCGATCCGTCTCACGTCCAGTCGTCGCGGGTCGGTCGGTCGGGGTGACGTCCACGGGGCCCGAAGCCCGGTACGGTGCTTCCACTGGCTCTCTGTTCACGGCTTGCCAGCGTGTGTTCTGTCGGAGGCGAAACGTTGCCGCTTCCCGAGGCGACCACAGAGGAGGCAGCGCGTGGGACGTAAGAAGGCGCGGAAGAAGAACCGTTCACACAGCGTGGTGCCTTCGGAGCAGGCCATCGAGGTCTACATGAGTGCTGTCCAGGAGGCGGTGCTGGTCAGTAACCAGATTGAACGGCTGCAGGCCGACACTGTCATGGCCATCGTCGACCAGCTCACCCCCTACAGTAACGGGGGCCTTGCGGTGTACGGCGGCTTCATCGACCGCGAGCGCCTGTCCTGCATCTCTGCGGAGTACGGCACGGGCTACGCCAGGTTCGTGCTGCTCACAGCCTTGTTCTTCGCTCACGCCTGCGGTGGGTTTCTCGCCCAGGTCAGGGCTATTCACGACATCGCCGGAAGTCCCCACTGTCCCGGTGAACCGTTCCTAAAGACTGAGCATGAGTTGCACATGCTCAGCCGCGTGCCTCGAACGGTGTTGGGCACACTGGTCCCCCGCGTTCGCTCCGCATCCGGCGCCATCGGATCGTGTCCGTGGTCCGGGA
>NZ_JBQQCE010000588.1:0-5222 GCF_052245645.1 Streptomyces sp. KR55
CCATTGACACTCCACGGTAACCTGTCGTCCCGGCACAGCAGAGGAGCAGCACCCATGGCCACCATCACCGAGGCGAAGGTCATCATCACCTCGCCGGGCCGTAACTTCGTCACCCTGAAGATCACCACATCGGACGGCGTGACCGGCCTCGGCGACGCGACCCTGAACGGCCGCGAACTCGCCGTGGCCTCCTACCTCCAGGACCATCTGGTCCCGCTGCTCATCGGCCGCGATGCCGACCGCATCGAGGACATGTGGCAGTACCTCTACAAGGGGGCCTACTGGCGCCGCGGCCCCGTGACGATGACCGCGATCGCGGCCGTGGACATCGCGCTCTGGGACATCAAGGGCAAGGTCGCCGGCATGCCGGTGTACGACCTGCTGGGTGGCCGCGCCCGCGACGGCGCCATGGTCTACGGCCATGCGAGCGGCGGAAGCGTCGACGAACTGCTCGACGACGTCGCCCGCTTCCGCGACCTCGGCTACCAGGCGATCCGGGCACAGGCCGCCGTCCCCGGCTCCCCGGGCAGCTACGGCGTACGCCACGGCGCGATCTACGAACCCGCGGCCACCTCCCTGCCCGAGGAACAGCTGTGGTCCACCGAGGCGTACCTCGACTTCGCCCCGGGCTACCTCACCGAGGTACGGGAGAAGTTCGGCTTCGACTTCCACCTGCTGCACGATGTGCACCACCGGCTGACCCCCACCGAGGCCGGCCGGCTCGGCCGTCGGCTCGAGGACCTGCGGCTGTTCTGGATGGAGGATCCGACACCCGCCGAACTGCAGGAGTCGTTCCGCCAGATCCGCCAGGCCACCACCACACCGATCGCCGTCGGCGAGGTCTTCAACTCCATCTGGGACTGCCAGCAGCTCATCACCGAGCGCCTCATCGACTACATCCGCGCCTCGGTGTCCCACGCCGGCGGCATCACCCACCTGCGGCGCATCTTCAACCTCGCCGAGCTGTACCAGGTGCGCACCGGCTCGCACGGCGCCACCGACCTCTCGCCGGTGAGCCTCTCCGCCGCCGTCCACCTCGACGTGACCGTGCCGAACTTCGGCATCCAGGAGTACATGGAGCACTCCCCGCTCACCCACGAGGTCTTCCACACGTCGTACGAGTTCCACGAGGGCGCCCTCCACCCCTCGCCCGCCCCGGGCCTCGGCGTCGAACTCGACGAGGAGGCGGCCGCGCGCTTCCCGTACAACCCCAAGTACCTGCCGGTGGGCCGCAGGACGGACGGATCGGTGCACGACTGGTGACCACCCACGAGCGACTCTCCCGCAAGACCCTCGGCGCCCTCCCGCCCGAGAGCCGACCGGCAATCGACCCGGACGCCCTGCGCCCACGGATCGTGCACCTGGGCATCGGCGCCTTCCACCGCGCCCACCAGGCCGTCTACACCGAAGCGGCCGAGGCCCGGCACAGCGCCGGGTGGGGCATCGTCGGCGTCTCGCAGCGCAGCCGCACCGTCGTCGACGCGCTGCGCCCCCAGGACGGGCTCTACTCGCTGACGCTGCGCGAGCCCGACGGCCCGCGGACCCGCGTGGTCGGCTCGGTGACCGACGTACTCCACGCGACCGACGACGGTGAGCGACTCACCGGGCTGATCGCCTCGCCCGACGCCACCGTCATCACCACCACAGTGACCGAGAAGGGCTACCGACGGGACCCCGTCGGCGGCGGGCTGGCCCTGACCGACCCCCAGGTGCTCAGCGACCTGGCCGGGGCGCCGGTCCCGGCAACCGTGGTCGGACAGCTGGCCACCGGACTGCGCGCGCGCCGTCACACGAGCGCTCCGCTCTCCATCGCTCCCTGCGACAACATGGCCGACAACGGCCAGGTAGTACGCCGCCTGGTGCTCGACTTCGTGGCCGCGACCTCGTGGAGCGACCGCGACCGCCTCCTGGAGTGGATCGACTCCTCGATCGCCTTCCCCTCCACCGTCGTCGACCGCATCGTGCCCGCGACCACCGCGGCCGACCTGCACGCCGCCGAAGCCGCCCTCGGCCTGCGGGACGAAGGGGCCGTGGTCGGCGAGCCGTTCACCCAGTGGGTGCTCCAGGACGCCTTCGCCGCCGACCGGCCGCAGTGGGAGACCGCCGGGGCACAGCTGGTCCCCGATGTAGCCCCCTACCAGGTGATGAAGCTCCGGCTGCTCAACGGCTCACACTCACTCCTCGCCTATCTGGGCCTGGCCGCCGGATGCCGGACCGTGGCCGACGTCATGGGCACCCCATGGGGAGAGCAGATCGTGCGGGCTTACGCCACAGAGGTCGCCCAGAGCCTGACAACGGCAGCGGACCTCGACATCCCCGCGTACGTCGACAACCTGCTGGTCCGTTTCGGCAACCACGCGATGCACCACCGGACCGAGCAGATAGCGATGGACGGTTCGCTCAAGATCCCGGAGCGATGGCTGGCACCCTTGCGGGACTTGCGGGCCGCGGGCCACGACACCCCCGTACTGGCGACGGCCCTCGCGGCGTGGGCCCGATACACCCGGGACGAGCGGATCGATGATCCGGCAGCCGACAGACTGCGGCAGGCCTGGCAGCACCATCAGGGCGACGCGGTACGCGAGTTGCTCCGTATCCTCGGCGCCCCGGAGCTCGCGGACGACACACCGTTGGTGGCGGAGATCGACGCTCGGCTCCACGCCCAGGACCGGCGGATCGGGGCAGGGCTTAGCTGCTGACCCTGGCACAGTCCGCAACCCGGACGCTCTCGGTAGATCCTGCGCCCGCGGCTGGGCCACTTCCGGCAGGGTCCGGACAATAGACAACCCCCAGACCACTGGCCTGGGGGTCCATTCTGGAGCGACTCTGGCTGGGCACCCCGCGACCGTGCATCGTTCTTTGCCGAATCCGCGCATGCCACACCCTTCAGCAGCTGAGGAGCAGAGGGCCACACCTGTCAGTCACACCGTTCACTCGCAGATTGAATCAATCGTGACCTGCAGGAATCCCATCCAGTGGTGCGCAGAATCGTCCGTACGTCGAGTCTCTGGAGTACGCGCGATTTGTCCTCACGGAAGACTGTCCGGCCAACGCCGAATCTGCGCATTGATGCGGCCGACGCATCAATGAAGGAGCTGGATGGACGGCCAGGTATCCAGCGTCCACTTGCCCCCATCGGCCCCACGGAGCCGCAGAACTCTTTGCGGAGCAGCCGAACGGACCAGCCCACCAAGAGACATGCTGCAGGGCCTGTCCGGCGGATCTGGTCGCGGTCGCGGGTCTGGCACGCAACCCCGCGGCGTGGTCGTCGGTTGCCAACGCTCCGCGTTGACGCCCTCCGCCGCCTTGCAACTGCACCGTCTGGCCAGGGCTCGATGGGTTCGGTGGGCCGAGGAGGGCGGGCGCCCCGGTGCCGGGCGGGCTGTCGCCCCGGCACCGCGCCCGACGCGTCACTCCTCGTCGCGCAGCCGGGCCGCCAAGGAGTTGAGCGGCTCGGTCTCCTTGGTGTGGCCAGGGCGGTCAGGCAGGAGACCGCCGCGTCGAGGCGGGTGAGGGCGGGGGCGGGGTGTTCCAGGTAGATGCCCTCCACGGCACCCGCGAGGCGGACGCACTCGGCCCACTCGCCGACGAGGTCGTCCTCCGGTCCCGGCTCGCCGAGCAAAGCGAGGGCCTTCTCCAGAACGGCCAGTGCGTCCTCGTACTCGCCGGCATAGGCGTTGACCCGCCCGTGTTCGTAGGCCAGTGCCGTGTCCAGGGAGCGGCCATGGGCCTCCTATTCGGCGGCGCGGGCCTCGTCGGCGATCCGGCCGGCGTCGGTGAGGATGGCGAGGGCGTCGGCCAGGAGTAATTGTCAAATTCTGCGGATCGGTTGAGGTAGCTCGGGGTCCGGCGGGTCGTGTCAGGGGAACCGTTCCGTCGCGCTGCGGGAATCGCGGCTGTGGGTTCCCGGCCCGCGGGCTTCATAGGTCGAGCTGGTACTCCAGGGCCCTGTGTGTGGGGTCGTACCCCAGGGTGTCATTGATGCGCCGCATGTGTGTGTTGCTGTCCGCCGTATCGGTGACCAGGCCGGCGAGTTCGGGGTGGTTGGTGCGGGCGAGGCGGATCGACTCGGCCTTCATCCAGCGGCCGAGGCCGTGGCCGCGGTGCTCGGGCAGTACGCCGGTGCCGTAGTGCTGCCCTTCGCCCTTGCCGTCGCCTGGCACGACGAGCTCCGAGAAGCCGGCGATCGAGCCGTCCGACTCGTCGACGGCGACCACGGTGGTGAGCAGCTCCCCGCGCTCGGCGATGGCCTTGGCAGCGGCCAGAACCCGCTCGACGTCCCAGGCCACGACACCGTAGTCGGTGTCGTCCATCGGCATGTCGTCCATGGCGCGCCGCGAGTCGGCAAAGGTCTTGGCCAGTTCCTCCGGGACGGTGCCGTGCCATGACGCGAGACGGTAGCCAGGGTGCGGCCGCTCGACGATCGCGTTGATCTCGTCAGCCTTGCTGCTGTCCAACTCGTCCAGCGCAAGCCGGGCATACGTCAGTGTCAGCACCCTGCGGAAGCCACGTGCGGCAAGGAAGTGATCGCCGGGCGTGCCCGCGTCGGCCTGCGCGATCACCGACCGCGTGCCCGCCTCCCGCGCGGCAGCCACCGCCGTCTCGAGGAGCCGCGACCCGACCCGCCTGCGCCGCTCCGCCGTATGCACATTCAACTGCAGCTCGGCCAGGTGTTCCTGGCCCTCCCGGGTGAACACCCGTAGAAACGCGGACCCGAGCGGATTGCCCTCATCCCCGCTGGCCAGCCACGCGAGGCGATAGCCAGAAGAGGTACGGTCGGGATCGGTGAGGGCAGTGATGCGGATGGGCAAAGTGGCTCCGGTGCAGTCAATGGGGTTGCGTAGAGCCACAGTCGATCACGCAACCCGCTGTGGGGACAGGGAATTTGGCGGAGCGGAAAGGGAATTTGTGCCTCCGAGGGCCGCGATGAGTGCTGCACTGGGGGACAGGACGCGACCTTGGAGAAACTCCGCGTCGACCGGCACCTCGAAGAAGCCATGGTCAAAGGCCCCGATCCACTCCACCTTGCCGAGGTGTTCGGACTCGTTGAGAAGACCGCGATGCGCTACGCGGACTCCGCACGGGCCCTGCTGGAGCGGCCCCTGGAATCACCACGATCTTGAGGGGCCACTTGCTGACGTCAGCGGGCGGGTGGGACGAACTCGGGCTGGTCGAGCAGGCGCAGCCAGCTTCCATCAGGCTGACGCCGGACGACCTGTGCC
>NZ_JBQQCE010000589.1:0-5196 GCF_052245645.1 Streptomyces sp. KR55
CGGGTGCCGCAGCGGTCGCCGTGCCGCAGGGCGGCGTGCAGCATCTCGTGGGCGAGGACGAACCGCCACTCCTCGTCCTCGAACTGCCTCAGCGGGTTGACGTAGATCTCGCCGGCCTCGGCGTTCACGGCGGCGATCGAGATGCCGTGGGCGCGGGCGAGTTCGGCGTCGGCGACCAGCTGGATGCCGGCGGCGATGCCGCCGAGCAGCGGATAGGAGGAGACGAACCAGCTGAGCGCCTTCTCCCAGGGGTGCTGCGGGGCGAGCTTGCCGTCCATGGTGTCGCGGCGGCCGCCCGCCAGGTCGAGGGCCGCGGACATGGTGCGGGTCAGGGCGTCCGCGAACGCGAGCTGCCAGTCCGGGGGCTGCCCGAACCAGGTCCCCCAGTCGACGAGCAGTTGGTCGGGCTCCCCTCCCGCGGTGCCGCAGCGCCCGTACACGGCCGGGATGCCGGCACGCCGCCAGCGCGCGGCGAGCTGCTCCTCGTCCCCGTCGGGATAGGAGGCGGGCAGGTCCTCGGGCGTCCGGCCCACCGGGAAGGTGAGGAGGAAGCGGTTGACGACGGCACAGCGGGCGGCGAGGTCGTAGCGGTCGGGCTGCTCGCGCGCCCCCCTCGCCGCCGGGACATGGCCGAAGCCGAGGTGGATGACGGCGTGCGCGATCGCCCAGGCCCAGTCGCGGCCGTCGGCGAGCCGCTCCGGGTGGGAGTGCAGGACGCCGTCGGAGTCGACGCGGATGAGACCGTCCTTGGGCGCCAGTTCACAGTCTTCACGCCGGCAGGTGTTGAAGTCGACGGCCTTCAGGGCAGGGTTGGCGAGGACCAGCCGCATGCCCTCCGCGAACGCCTCCCCCGCCACGTCCCGCTTCTTCTGCCCCTTCGCGCGGGTACGGTTCATCGTCGCGCCTCCACCAGCCGCGGCATGTCCCGGGCGGCCTCGATGAGGAACCAGGCGGGCAGGACGGGGTTGCCGTCGGCGTCGGAGGCGATGACGCTCTGGGCGACCTCGACGGAGATCTCGGCGAGCTGCACGAGCAGGGACTTGGCGCGGTACGCGGTCTCCCGTCCGTTCGCCGACATGTGCTCCTTGCTCGCCGGCAGTTCCTTGACGAGACGCCCCCGGAACGACTCGGCGAGGTAATAGAGCAGATCCCGGTCCTCCAGGCGGTGCGGCCAGCGCGCGTCGCCCTTGATGATCGCCTCGATGCCGTACCGGCTGCGCACGATCTTGACGTAGCCGCAGAAGGCGGTCGCGTGCGCGGGCGTCAGCGTGCCGTGCGCGATGACCTTCAGGGTCTCCTCGTCGAGCCCCGCACCGAAGGAGTGCAGCGCGTCGGAGAGCATGTGCCAGGAGCGGGGCGTGGAGAACGGCTCCTCGGTCTTCGGCGGCTTGGACCACAGGTGGTCGGGCCGGTCGGTGAGGTGGTCCAGGATCCACGGGTGGATGCCGTTGTTCGCGGCCCAGGTCAGCCAGTCCTTCGCGGAGGCCTCCAGGTGCACGTGGGTGAGGCGGTTGACGAGGGCGGAGGCGATCGGGCGGGCGAGCGCGTTGTCGGTGGCGCGGTTTCCGGCGCCGATGACGATGGAGCCCTTCGGCAGTTCGTAGCTGCCGATCCGGCGGTCCAGGATCAGCGAGTAGAACGCCTTCTGCACATCCGGGGTCGCCGCGTTCAGCTCGTCCAGGAACAGGCAGTACGGCTCGTCACGGGCGATCGCCTCCGGCGGGCAGAACACCGAGCGCCCGTCGCGGATCTGCGGCACGCCGATCAGGTCCTCCGGCGCGAGCTGCGTGCCGAGCAGGCTCACGCACTCCAGGCCCAGGGACTCGGCGAACTCCCTGACCAGGGAGGACTTTCCGATACCGGGGGCGCCCCAGAGGAAAACCGGCCGCACGGTCGCAAGACCCAGGAGCAGTTCCGGTACACGGGCGGGAGTGACAGTGACAGCAGCCTGCAACGCAGGGGCTCCCCTCTTTGCGCCTAAACCGGCGCCGCTCTCGCGGATGTGGTTGCTCGCCGTCGAGGTTCTCAATTGATGGCTGATGTAGTCACTCGATTATTTGGCTCATGCGGCCCGCTCCTCCGGCTCCGCCTCGATCGGCACCTGCGGGCCGGCCGTCTCGCGCAGCCAGCGGCGCAGGACGCGGTGGACGTGCTCGGCGCCGACGAGGTCCTCCCCGTCGTCGACGGGCGCGGAGAAGGCGTACGGCGACAGCAGGAACGGCTTTGCCTGGGCGCCGCCCAGGCCGCCGTGCGAGCCGATCTGCTCCTCGAAGGCGAGGACCTCGCCGTCGGCCGGGTCGTGGAAGGAGTTGACCATGATGTCGGCGGCGTGCGGGAAGGAGTGCGTCCGGCGGACGGCGTCGGCGGCACCGGGTCCGAAGGGGGCGAGCGGCCCGGAGTGGTCGTCGTCCAGCTGGTCCACCGGGATCTCCGCGCCGTACGCCCCGAGCACGACCCCGCCGTGCTCCTCGCTGCGCACGAGCAGGAAGCCGATGCCGGGATGGTTGGCGAGGGTCGGC
Source organism: Streptomyces sp. KR55 (assembly GCF_052245645.1). Taxonomy (NCBI): domain Bacteria; kingdom Bacillati; phylum Actinomycetota; class Actinomycetes; order Kitasatosporales; family Streptomycetaceae; genus Streptomyces; species Streptomyces sp. KR55. Next base: position 2,520 of record NZ_JBQQCE010000589.1, read on the forward strand.
AGCAGCGCGGGGTGCCGGGCGTCGATCTCCTCCTTGGTCATCCGGTGATGCACGTCCGGGAAGGAGACCAGGCCGAGGTTGCCGGAGGCCAGCACGATCGGCTCCGAGCCGCGTGCCGGGCGGCGCTGCTCGTGCTCCTCCTCCACGGGCCGGTGCAGCGCCGCCCGCACGGCCGCGCGCGCCTCCGCGCCGCTGCGGGTGCGCCCCGCCCTGCGCGGCACGGGCAGCCCGCAGCCGGCCCGAACCAGGTCGCCGAGGGTGAGGCCGTAGCGGGAGCGGAAGGTCTCGCCGGGGCTCTGGCCGTGGTCGGACAGGACGACGATCCGGTACGGCCGTGGCGCGTGCTCGGCGACCTTCTCGATCAGCGCGAGCGCCCGGTCCAGGCGGGCGAGCACCTTCTCGGCGTCCCGGCTCGTCGGCCCGGAGTGGTGCGCCACCTCGTCGTACGCCACCAGGTCGGCGTAGACGGCTGTGCGGCCGGCGAGCATGTCGCCCATCACCGCGGCGACGACGACGTCCCGTTCGACGACGGTCGCGAAGGCTCGGACGAAGGGGTACAGGCCGCCGCGGGCGACCCGCGGGCGGACCTTGCGCAGCCGGGCCCGGGTGGACTGGCCGATCTCGCGACCGACCTCAGCGATGAACGACAGGGCGGTGCGGACGGCGTTCGCCGGGTCGGAGAAGTAGGCGAAGTAGCCCGCCCGGGAGCGGTTCTCCCGGCTGCGCCGCCGGACGGCGATGGACAGCACGAGGGCCTGCTGGTCGGCGCCGCCGCTGAAGAGGTTGCCGCGGCTGGCGCCGTCGGCGGAGAGCAGTCCTCCGTCACTGGTGCGCTCGACCGCGCGGCGCTGGAGTTCTGCCGCGCTGGCCGGCCGGTTGCTGACCATCACCTCCTGGCGGTCCTTCTCGTACCAGCGGAACGCGGGGATGTCGAAGTTGCTGCCGTGCAGGATGCCGAGCTGGCTGGCGCCGGTCTGGCTGGACCAGTCGGTGCGCCACGGGGTGAGCCGGTGGGTGGGTTCGGTCTCGGCGGCGCCGCCCGAGCCGTTGCCGAGCCAGTGGGCGACGGTCGGCATCAGCCCCTTGTCGACGGCGCTCGTCAGCACGTCGTGGCCGACGCCGTCGAACTGCACGAAGACGGTGCCGGGGCTGACGGGGCCGGGCGGCAGGGCGTGCGGGCGGCGGTCGGAGAGGCGGTAGAGCCGGCGCCGGTAGGCGTCGTCGTCGCGCACGGCGAGGGCACCGCCGGTGGCGGAGGCGACGGCGGACATCGCGGCGGCCACCACGACCGCCGTCTCCGGGTCGACGGCGCCGCGCTCGGCGGGATTGAGGCGCAGCGCGACCAGCAGCAGCGCACCGTTGAGGAAGAACACCAGCAGCCCGAGGACGAGCGCGGGCACGAGCAGCAGCAGCCGCACCAGCAGCGGCCAGACCACCGCGGACAGCAGACCGAAGGCGCCGGCCGCCAACGCGGCGGTCACGGCGATGGTGGTGGCGCTGTCGCCGTCCGCGCTCTGCAGCTGGAAGTCGGGCAGGATCCCGGCGAGTACCAGCATCGTGACCGTGCTGACGGCCCACACCGCGACGCTCCGCCCGATCTGGCTGACGGCCCGCCGCCAACGCCCTCCACGCACGCCCTGCACACCTCACGTCCCGGCCCGCCGCCGGAGCGGGCCTGCGTCCAGATTGTCACAACGCCTGGCAGACCCCGTTCGTCCCCCAGGGCCGCACAATCCGTCAGCGCCCGTCGTACCCGGCCGTCGGCATCGACAGCCGCCGATGGACGCGGGCCTTCATCTGCGCGTCGTACGACGGTTCGGCGCGGCCCACCGTCTCTACCCGCACCCCGCGCCGCGCGCACTCCGCGGTGAACTCGTCGACGGACGACAGCGCGCTCTCCAGCACCCGGCGGCTGGGCGCCACGAACAGATCGTATCCGGGCCGCACTCCGTCCCACAGGGCGCAGTGGTCGGGGCGCAGCCCACGGACCAGCAGCTGCCGGGCCACGACGTACCCCCGCTCGGCGGCCCAGCGCGCGCACATGGCGTGCTGGCTGCGGGAGTCCACCAGGAAGGGGTCCGCGTCCAGCTCCTGCAGCGGCGTCAGACTGGCGATGGCCGTGACCCGCAGTTCTCCCATGGCGTCCCCCTCACCTCCGGGTTTCGCCGCAGACCCTACTCCTGCCCGTAGGCTTCGGGGAGTCGCGCGAAGGAGGCAAAGAGGTGCCGGTGGAGGTCACGTGGTGGGGTCACGCCACCTGCACGGTCGCGGACTCGGGCGTACGTGTGCTCACCGACCCTCTGTTCGCCCGCCGGCTCGCGCATCTGCGCCGCCGCCGCGGTGCGCTGCCCCCGGCGGACGCCTGGCGCACCGACGTGGCACTGGTCTCGCATCTGCATGCCGACCACCTGCACGTGCCGTCGCTGGCGCGGCTCGCGCCGGGCACGCGCCTGGTCGTGCCCCGGGGCGCACCCCGGTCCGTGCCGGGTCTGCGCCGGCTCGCCCATCTGCAGCTGACCGAGGTGGCCCCCGGGGACGAGACCCGGGTGGGCGGCCTCGTCATACGGGCCGTGCCCGCGCAGCACGACGGACGGCGGCTGCCGATGGGCCCGCACCGCTCCCCCGCCCTCGGCTACGTCATCGAGGGCGAGGCCCGGACCTACTTCGCCGGGGACAC
>NZ_JBQQCE010000059.1:0-29832 GCF_052245645.1 Streptomyces sp. KR55
CACCGCGGGTGGAACTGGCGACCGAGCTGGTGGTCCGCGCGAGCACCGCGCCGCCGCGCCACGCATAACGGAACGTAACACTCCGGGGGTGTAAACGGCCTTTTTCGTCAAGGCCGTTGACACCCCCCTTTCATGCCCGTAACTTCCATGGCCATCTCTCACAGTTATCGGAAATTTTCCGGAAGGTGTGCCATGTCAGCCTCCGCTCGAGCCGTCATCTCCGTATCCGGCGCCTCGTCCTCCTCCTTCTCCCGCCGCCGGTTCCTGGGGACCGCGTCGGCGGTGGGCCTAGGGGCGGCCGGCCTGTCCGCCTGCTCGGACTCGGGGTCCACCACCGACAGCCAGGGCCGGACCGTCGTGGAATGGTGGAACATCCAGACCACGGAGCCGTCGAAGAGCGTCTGGGCCGAGCGGGCCAAGGCGTTCGAGGCCGCGCACCCCGATGTGCACATCAAGCTCGTCACGATGGAGAACGATGCCTACAAGTCGAAGATGACAGCGCTGACCAGTTCCGGAAAGCTGCCGGACATCTACCACACGTGGGGCGGCGGCGTTCTCAAGCAGCAGATCGACGCAGGTCTGGTGGAGGACCTCACGTCCTCCACCAGCTCCTTGACCGACACCCTCGTGCCGGCGTCGGTCAAGGCGTACCAGTTCGACGGGAAGACGTACGCCGTGCCCTTCGACATCGGCGCCGTCGGGTTCTGGTACAACAAGGCGCTGTTCGCCAAGGCCGGTATCGAGGCACCGCCCGCCACCTGGGTCGACTACCTCGACGCGGTCAGGAAGCTGAAGAGCGCCGGAATCACCCCCATCGCCCTCGCGGGCAAGGAGAAATGGCCCGGCATGTACTACTGGGCGTACCTGGCCATGCGGATCGCCGGGATCGACGGCATGCAGGCGGCCGCCGACGCCAAGGACTTCACCGGCGACGACTTCGTCAAGGCGGGTGAGCGCCTCAAGGAACTCGTCGCGCTCCAGCCGTTCCAGAAGGGCTTCCTCGGCGCCGCGTACTCCACGCCCACCGGCCAGGCGGCCGCGATGGGCAACGGCAAGGCGGCGATGGAGCTGATGGGTCAGTGGGCGCCCGTCGTCCAGGCCGACGCGGGCAAGGGCATCGGCAAGGATCTCGGATTCTTCCCGTTCCCCGCTGTCGCCGGCGGCAAGGGCGCGCAGACCGACGTGTTCGGCGGAGGCGGCGGCTACGCGGTGCGCAAGGGAGCGCCCAAGGCTGCCGTGGACTTCCTGAAGTTCTTCATGTCGGCCGAGTCCGACCGCGTTCTTGTGTCGAAGGGCTCGATGATGCCCGTCGTCGAGGACGCCACGAGCGCCCTGACCGATCCCAACCTCAAGCTCGTCTCCGACGCCCTCGGTAAGGCGACCGGCTTCCAGCTCTACCTCGACCAGGCGTACCCGCCCGCCGTCGGACAGGAGATCAACGACTCGGTGGCCGCCCTGATCGCCGGATCCAAGTCGCCCGAGCAGGTGGCCCGTTCGGTCACCCAGGTCGCGAAGAGCCAGTGACCGCCATGGCTTCCACGTACGTGAAGGACCCCGCGGCCGCCCCCGCTCCACCGAAGCAGCCGGACACCGGCGCGGGCCGGTCGCGGGCCCGTCGGATCGTCGACTGGCTGACCGCCTTCAGTTTCACCCTGCCCGCCCTGCTCCTGTTCGGCGTGCTCGTGCTCGCCCCGATCCTGTACGCCCTGTACGTCAGCCTGTTCAACTGGGGCGGCTTCGGCTCCCCTTCGGACTACGTGGGCCTCGACAACTACAGCCGGCTCCTGCGTGATCCGGTCTTCCTGGGCGACCTGTGGCGCGGGCTGCTGCTCGTGCTGTTCTCGGTGTGCGTGCAGCTGCCGTTCGCGCTCGGCATGGCCGTGCTGCTCAACCAGAAGCTGCGCGGCCGGGCCCTGTACCGGACCTTGTTCTTCGCCCCGTACGTCCTGTCCGAGGTCATCACCGGCGTCCTGTTCTCCATGATCTTCGCGCCGGGGGACGGGCTCGCCGACAACGTGCTCGGCTCGGTCGGCCTCGACGGCCTCGGCGGACTGTGGTTCGCCGACCAGGACCATGTGCTGCCGACCCTGTTCCTCGTCATGACGTGGAAGTACTTCGGCTTCCACATGATGCTGTACCTGGCCGGACTGCAGGGCATTCCCGCCGAACTGCACGAGGCGGCCCGCATCGACGGCGCGGGCCCCTGGCAGCGCTTCCGCCACATCACCCTGCCGCTGCTCGGGCCGACGGTCCGCATCAGCGTGTTCCTCTCCGTGATCGGCGCCATCCAGCTCTTCGACCTGGTGTGGGTGGTCACGCAGGGCGGCCCCGACCACCACTCCGAGACCATGGCCGTGACCATGTTCCAGTTCGGCTTCAAGCGCTTCGAGATCGGCTACGCCAGCGCGATCAGCATCGGCATGTTCCTCATCAGCCTCGTCTTCGCCCTCATCTACCAGCGCTCCGTGCTGCGTCGCGACACCGAAGGAGCCCTCACCACCATGCGAGCCTCCCGATGAGCGCGGGCACGCGCAGAAGGCTGCGCTCCGCACCGCTGTACGTGATCGTGTGGCTGGTCGGCGTCGTCATGGTCACGCCGCTGCTGTACGCGTTCGTGTCCGGGTTCAAGTCCACCGATCAGCTCTCCCGCAACACCTTCGGCCTGCCCTCGCCGTGGGTGACGTCCAACTACACCGATGTGCTCGCCTCCGGCTCGTTCTGGCGCATGCTGGGTTCGTCCACACTGATCGCGGTCGGAACGACCGTACTGACCGTGGGCACTGCGGCCCTCGCCGCCTTCGCACTGGCCCGATTCGCTTTCCGTGGCCGGGAGTTGCTCTTCACCCTCTTCACCGCGGGGCTGATGTTCCCGTTCGCCGTGGCGATCCTGCCGCTGTTCGTCCTGTTGCGCACCTTCGGGCTGCTCGACAACCCATGGGGCGTGATACTGCCGCAGGCGGCGTTCGGCCTGCCCATGACCGTCGTCATCCTGCGCGGCTTCTTCCGGGAGATCCCCGGAGAGCTCGAGGAGGCGGCCACCCTCGACGGCTGCTCGGCGTTCGGCTTCTTCTGGCGGATCCTGCTGCCCATGGCGCGGCCCGCCCTCGGCACCGTGTCGATCCTCGCCATCGTCGGAAGCTGGAACAACTTCCTTCTCCCGCTGCTGGTGTTCAGTGAGCAGACCTGGTGGACGATCCCCATCGGCGTCCAGCAGTTCCAGGGCCAGTACGCCACCGACATCGCCCGCGTCTTCGCCTATCTCGTCCTCGCCATGGTGCCGGCCCTCGCCTTCTACGCCGTCGCCGAACGGCAGTTGATCGGCGGCATCACGATGGGCGCCACCAAGGGCTGAGTCCCGCGCAGACCAACCCCTTACCAGCACCACACCTGAGGAGTTCCATGGTCGAGCCATGGCAGGACACCACCCTGCCCGCCCACGTCCGGGCGGCAGACCTGCTCGCCCGGATGACCACCGAGGAGAAGACCGCCCAGCTGTCCAGCGTCTGGATCGGTGCCGACACCGAGGGGGCCGACGTCGCACCCGGCCAGCACACCTACGCGGCCCGCAGCGCCGCCCTCGACGCGCTCCTTCCCTACGGCCTGGGCCAGCTCACCCGGCCCTTCGGCACCGTTCCCGTCGACCCCGCCGAGGGCGCCGCCCGCCTCGCCGAACTGCAACGCCTGATCCGCGCCGGCAACCGGTTCGCGCTGCCCGCGATCGCCCACGACGAGTGCCTGACCGGGTTCACCGCCTGGCAGGCCACCGTCTTCCCCACCCCGCTCGCCTGGGGCGCCACCTTCGACCCCGACCTGATCACCGAGATGGCCCGGGCGATCGGTACGTCGATGCGCGCCGTCGGCGTTCACCAGGGCCTCGCCCCGGTCCTGGACGTCGTCCGGGACCCGCGGTGGGGCCGCACCGAGGAGTGCATCGGCGAGGACCCGTACCTCGTCGGCACCATCGGTACCGCCTACGTGCGAGGCCTCGAGACCACCGGGATCGTCGCCACGCTCAAGCACTTCGCCGGGTACTCGGCCTCGCGCGCCGCCCGTAACCACGCGCCCGCCTCGCTCGGCCCGCGCGAACTCGCCGACGTGATCCTGCCGCCGTTCGAGATGGCGGTGCGCGACGGCGGCGCCCGGTCCGTGATGCCCGCCTACAACGACATCGACGGCCTTCCCGCCCACGCCCACACCCAGCTGCTCACCGGGCTCCTGCGCGAGCAGTGGGGGTTCACCGGCACCGTGGTCTCGGACTACTACGGCGTCTCGCTCCTGGAGGAAGCGCACCGGGTCGCCGACGGAGAGGAACAGGCCGCACGGCTCGCCATCGCGGCAGGGGTCGACGTGGAACTGCCGGCGGCCCGCTGCTTCAGCCCCGCGGACCCGCTCCCCGAGGACCTGCTCGACCGGGCCGCGCTGCGCGTCCTGACACAGAAGTGCGAACTGGGGCTGCTCGACCCCGACTGGGAGCCCGTCGCGGGTGGGGAGCCCGTCGACCTCAACCCCCCGCACATGCGGGACCTGGCACAGAAGGTCGCCGAGGAGTCGGTCGTCCTGCTCGCCAACGACTCCGGCGTGCTGCCGCTGCGCGACGGCCTGCGCATCGCGGTGCTCGGTCCGCTCGCCGACGAGCAGGCCGCGATGCTGGGCTGCTACACGTTTCCCCGGCACGTGGGCGTGCACCATCCCGAACTGCCGACCGGGGTCGAGGTGCCGACGCTCGCCGAGGCGCTGCGTGCCGAGCTGCCGGGCGCCGTGTTCGTCGACGATCCGGCGGCGGCCGAGGTCTGCCTGGCCGTGGTCGGGGACCGGTCGGGTCTGTTCGGGCGCGGCTCGTCGGGCGAGGGATGCGACGCAGAGGACTTGCAACTTCCCTACGGCCAGGCGGAGTTGCTGGATGAGGCACTGGCCTCCGGCGTGCCGGTCGTCATCGTCGTCCTCAGCGGAAGGCCCTACGCGCTCGGCCCCTGGGCCGAGCGGGCCGCCGCCGTGGTCCAGGCGTTCTTCCCCGGGCAGGAAGGCGGCGGCGCCGTCGCGGGCGTCCTGTCCGGGCGCGTCGAGCCGTCCGGACGGCTGCCGGTCGGCGTGCCGCGCACCCCCGGCGGCCAGCCCGCGCCCTACCTCGCCCCGCCGCTCGGCCGGCACGGCTTCCCCAGCACCGTGGACCCGACGCCCCTCTACCCCTTCGGGCACGGCCTGTCCTACACGACGTTCGCCTGGGACACCCCCCAGTGCAACGCCCCCGAACTGCCCACCGACGGCGAGACCACGCTGCGCCTCACCGTCCGCAACACCGGCGAGCGGCCCGGCACCGAGGTCGTCCAGCTCTACCTCCACGACCCCGTCGGCACCATCGCCCGCCCCGAGGTCCGGCTCGTCGGCTACGTCCGCGTCACGCTCGACGCCGGCGCGTCCGCCGAGGTCCACGCCACGTTCCCGGCCGACCTCGCCGCGTACACCGGCGCCGACGGCCGCCGCGTCGTCGAACCAGGCGCCCTCGAACTGCGCGTCGCGGCATCCAGCGAACACGTCCACCACACCGTGCCGCTCACCCTGACCGGCCCCGTACGCGAGGTCGGGCACGAGCGGCGGATGCGCTGCGAGCTTCGTGTGAAGTGACCCCACAGACCAGCTCGGCGCACAGCAACTGCACCGTCTCATTCCACAGTTGAGGAGATGCACCATGCGCACACCCGCACGCCGTTTCCGCGTCGGATCCGCCGCGCTCGCCGCGTCCGCGGCCCTGCTGCTCGGCCTCGCCGGAGCGCCCACCGCCCAGGCCGGCACCGACGGCGCGAAGGCGACGAAGACGCTGCACGAACTGGCCCGCGAGTCCGGTCGCTACTTCGGCGCCGCCGTCGACAACCCGGAGCTCGCCGACACCGAGTTCGCCGACCTGCTCGGCACCGAGTTCGGCCAGACGACCCCTGGCAACGGCATGAAGTGGTACGCCACGGAACCCCAGCGCGGTGTCTTCGACTTCACCGCGGGCGACGAGATCGTGAACTACGCCCGCGCGAACGGCCTGAAGGTCCGCGGGCACACTCTGCTGTGGCACTCCCAGCTCCCGGACTGGCTCACCTCCGGCACCTGGACCGCCGACGAACTGCGCTCCATCCTGAAGAATCACATCACGAAGGTGGTGAAGCACTACAAGGGCAAGGTCTTCGCGTGGGACGTCGCCAACGAGATCATGAACGAGGACGGCACCTACCGCGAGAACATCTTCTACAAGACCCTCGGCCCCGGCTACATCGCCGACGCCCTGCGCTGGGCCCGCGCCGCCGACCCCAAGGTCAAGCTGTACCTCAACGACTACAACGTCGAGGCCCTCGGCCCGAAGTCTGATGCGTACTACACCCTGATCAAGCGGCTCAAGACGGACCGGGTCCCGATCGACGGGTTCGGCCTGCAGGGCCATCTCGCCCTGCAGTACGGTTTTCCCGGCGGCCTGAAGGAGAACCTGCAGCGCTTCGCCGACCTCGGCGTCGACGTCGCCATCACCGAACTCGACATCCGCATGATCCTGCCCACCGACGAGACCAAGCTCGCAGAACAGGCCGACTGGTACGGGCAGGTGACCGACGCTTGCCTGGCCGTACGGCGCTGTGTGGGCATCACACTGTGGGGCTACACGGACCGGCACTCGTGGATCCCCGCGGTCTTTCCCGGTGAGGGAGCGGCCCTGCCCTGGGACGAGAACCTGAGGCACAAGCCCGCCTACGACGCGATCCGCAACGCGCTCACGGCGGCCGGGTCGTAGGCGTCAGGGCTGCTTCGCCCGGCCCGCCCGAACGTCACACGGGCCCGCGCCGAGTTCGCGGCGGCATGCCTGTCGGACGCCCGTAGGCGTCGCCGCCGGAGGTACGACACGACCGTGAGACCGGTCTCGGCGCGGATCACGCGCGCCAGGTGCGTGGTGGGAGATACCGCCGGCGGCGACGTCCGGCACGGAGCGCGGGTCGGCCAGGTGTTCCTCGGCATATGCCTGTGCGGCGGCACGTAGGAGTGTGGCCGCCCGGCTCCTCGCCTCTCGACAGCTCGCATCAGCGTCCTGCGTTCCACCGAGCATCAGCAGTCGCACACGACGGTGGCGGTCTTGGGCTGACCGTATGCGAGCCACGGGTCGTAGGGACGGCAGGCGGAGTTGACGTGGTCCCAGACGATGGGTGAGGGCTGCGACGGCGGGGGCCGGACCCATGCCCGACCCCCGCTCCACTGGGCAAATCGCCGACAGATGGTGGGCCATGCGGTGTGGGAAACCGGCGGCAGTCCCGGCAACGCACGGAGCTGCGCCCTCAGCCCTCAGACCGAGGAGCCGTGAGCGGGGCGTTCGATGGACACCGTGGGCAGCTTCCGGGCGAGCGGTGCGGGTAGCCACCAGGCCCACTTGCCGAGCATCTGCATGACGGCGGGGACGATGAGGCAGCGGATGACCACCGCGTCGAGCAGGATCGCGACGGCGAGGCCGAGTCCGAACTGCTGGAGCATGCGGTCGGAGCTGAGCACGAAGGCGGCGAAGACCACGATCATGATGGCGGCGGCCGCGGTGATCACCTTGCCGGTGGAGGCCAGTCCTTCGCGCACAGAGTGTGAGTGATCCTTGGTGCGTGTCCATTCTTCGTGGATGCGCGAGATGAGGAAAACCTCGTAGTCCATGGACAGGCCGAAGACGATCGCGAAGATCAGTGCGGGGATGAACGCTTCGACCGGTCCTGGCTGTGCTCCGAACCAGCCGTGCTGGAAGACCAGGGTGATCACTCCGAGTGCGGCGGAGATGGACAGCAGGTTCAGGACGGCCGCCTTGACGGGGACCCAGATCGAGCGGAAGACCAGCAGCAGGAGGAGTGAGGAGACGCCGACGACCACGGCGACGAACAGGGGCAGGCGGTTGGCGAGTGTTTCGGAGACGTCCTGCGATGCCGCGGTGGCGCCGCCGACCAGGATGTCCGCGCCGGTGTCGTGCTCCAGGGGCGGGGCCACGTCGTCGCGCAAGTGGTGTACGAGGTCGACGGTGCCTTCGTCCTGCGGGGACGTAGTCGGGTAGACGAACACGGTGGACAGAGCGCCGTCCTGGGAGGGCAGCGCGGGGCTGGCTTCGGCAACGCCCTCGGTCCTGGCCAGCGCGGTCCGGACCGTGCGTCCGGCAGCTTCGTCGCCCTTGACCAGGACGATCAGGGGTCCGTTGAAACCGGGGCCGAACCCTTCGGTGAGCAGGTCGTACGCCTGGCGTGAGGTGGTCTCCTCGGGGTCGTTGCCGGAGTCGGCGAAGCCCAGGCGCATACTCAGCGCGGGCGCCGACAGGGCCAGCAGGGCGATCGCACCCACCAGCAGGGTCGTGATCGGGCGGCGCTGCACGACGCGTGCCATCGCGCGCCAGCGGTTGCCTTCGGTCTTGCCCTTCTCGGCGGTCTTGGCCGCCTGCTTGCGGACATGGCGTTGGATGCGCTGACCGAACAGCGCCAGCAGCGCGGGCAGCAGCACCAGGGAGGCGGCCATGGTGATCAGTACGGTGATCGCCACAGCGAGGGCGATGCCCTGCAGAGAGCCCAGTCCGAGGGCGACCAGCCCCAGCAGGGCAACGATGACGGTGCAACCGGCGAAGAAGACGGTGCGGCCGGCGGAATCGAGGGCCCTGCGGCCTGCCTCGGCCGGCTGGACGCCGTTCAGGAGTTCTTGGCGGTAGCGGTAGAAGATCAGCAGGGCGTAGTCGACGCCGACACCGAGGCCGACCAGCATCAGGATCGGCGGGGTGAAGTCGGCGACCGTGAAGACGTGCGAGGCCAGGGCGATCAGGCCGATCGCACCGCCGACCGCGAACAGAGCGGTGATCAAGGGCAGGGAAGCGGCCAGCACGGAGCCGAAGAGGAGCACGAGGATGACCAGCGCGGCCACGATGCCGACGAGTTCGGCGGTGGGGCCTTCCTTGTCCTCCGCGTTGCGTGCGGCCTCGCCGCCGACCTCGACCTGGAGGTGGTCCGTCTCGATGCTCTGGGCCGTCTCGATGATCTTGGCGACGTCCTCCCTGGGGACCTCCTCGGTCTTGCCGTCCAGCGTGACGGACGCGTAGGCGATCGTGCCGTCCTTGGACACGGCCGAGGCATCGGCGAACGGGCTGCGCACATCGGCGACCCCTGCCAGGTGCTGCACCTGGTCCAGCATCGGCTCGACCGTGTCCTTGGCGCTCCTGACGCCGCTGGTGTCCTTGAACACGATCTCGACGCTGTCACCGGCCTGGTCGCTGCCGTGCTCCTTGAACAGGTCGGTCGCCGTCTGGGAATCGGTGCCTGGCAGGGAGAAGTCGTTTTTGTACGCGGAGCCGGCGGCCATGGAGCCGACGGTGATGGCGGCCACCACTGCCACCCAGAGCACGACCGCAGCCCAGCGATGGCGCTGTGCCCAGCCGGCCATGGCGCCGAACCGCCCCATGCGCGGAGGATCGGCCTGCTCGGGCGTCGGTGGGGCGAGGGACGCGGCTGAGCCGCGGGGGGAAGACACGATGCCTACCTCGAATTCGAGCGAGTGTTGCGTGGAGTGACAGCCGCGCCCACCACCGTGCCGGCCAGTGCAGACACCGTGATCGCCACCGCAGCGAAGACACCGTCGACCGTGATCGACAGCGTTACGGCGGCGGTGACCAGCACAATTCCGGCAGCGGCCCCCACGAGCGCCCCGACGAAGGCAGCGCTGATCCGTGGGGGAGTGACGGACGAAGGCATGCCCTCGATCGTGCAGGCACCCCAGCGCCTGGGGCGTCTGCCCACGGCTGACACTGGCCCGTACCCCAGCGGTGGTACGAACGGCCGCCGCGTACACCGGTGGATGTACTGCCGGAGCTTTCATGGCCATCCCCAGCAGACACCTTGGCGCGCAGAACGGGCATACGTTGCTGGGTGCACGCGCGGCGCACGCAGAATGAGGGGGTGCAACGTTTCGATCGGATCCGCTTCCGCTTGCTCGGCGGTCTCCGCGCAGACCTCCTGCTCGTTTCGGCCGTGCTGGTGCTGGCGGGTCTGGCCGAAGGGCAGCGACTGGGCCCCGACTGGCACGCGACACGTTCACTGGTCGCTTCCTGGCTGCTGGTCATGGCGGTGTGCGGCGCGCTGCTCCTGCGGCGCCGCCATCCGGTCGCGGTGGGCTGGTGCACGGTGGTGGGCACCGGCCTGTACTACCTGCTGAGCACCGTGGACGGCCCGCTGGTCCTGGTACCGATCGCGGCGCTGTACGCGCTCGCGTCGCAAGGTCGCCTCCAGGCAGCCGTCGCCATGGCCGCAGTGATGATCATCGGTGTCGGTGTCGGCGCCCTGTCAGGAACCAGCGACGTCAACGGGACGGCCGTGTTCATGCTGACCGGCTGGCTGGTCGCCATCCTGGCCTTGGGCGCCATGCGCCACGGACGGGCCGCCCACGTCGAGGAAGAGGCCCGCCTGCGAGCCACACAGGAGCGGCTGCGCATCGCCCGCGAACTGCATGACGTCATCGGCCACACTATGTCGATGATCAACGTGCAGGCGTCGGCCGCGCTGCACCGGCTGAAGAAGGATCCGAGCCAAGCCGAAGCCGCCCTGGCCGCGATCAAGGAGAGCAGCAAGGAGGGCCTGCGGGAACTGCGCACCACCCTCGGTGTACTGCGCCAGGTCGACGAAGAAGCACCCACCGCGCCGGCTCCCGGGCTCGCCAGGGTCGACGACCTGATCGCCTCCACCGAGCGGGCGGATCTCCAGGTACGGATCGAAAGGAACGCGCCACGGACCCGCCTGCCCGCCGCAGTCGACCTCGCTGCCTATCGCATCGTGCAGGAAGCCCTGACAAACGCTGTGAAGCACAGCAGCGCCCGCCACGTCACCATCCGGATTTCCCACGACAAGGAGCAGATCACGCTCTGGGTGGAGGACGACGGCCGCGGCGCCCCCACCGGCCGCACCGCCGCGCGTGGCAGCGGCATCGACGGAATGAGAGAGCGAGCGCGGGCGCTGGGCGGCACCCTGACCGCACAACAAGGTCCACACGGCGGCTTCCTCGTGCACGCACAGCTACCGTGTCCCGACCACGACGACCCACGAGCGGAGCGATAGATGATCAGAGTCCTGCTGGCAGATGACCAGCGACTCGTCCGGGCCGGGATCCGCTCGATCCTCGAAGACGAAGAGGACATCGAGGTGGTCGCCGAGGCCGCCGACGGGCAGGAGGCCATCTCCGCCTGTCGTGAACTGCAGCCCGACGTCGTGCTGATGGACATCCGCATGCCGGGCACGGACGGACTCGAGGCCGCCCGCGCCATCACCTCGGACGAGCGTCTGGCGACGGTGAAGGTGGTCATGCTGACAACCTTCGACCTCGACGACTACGTATACGGGGCACTACGCGCCGGAGCGACAGGCTTCCTGGTCAAGGACACCGAACCCGAGGAACTCCTGCACGCCGTGCGGGTGGCCAAACGCGGAGATGCGCTCATCAGCCCCGCCATCACCCGACGGCTCATCGCGGAATTCGCGCGCCGAAAGCCACACGCACCCAACCCGGACACACGACTGGATGTCCTTACCGGCCGTGAACGCGAAGTTATGCGACTGGTCGCCGCCGGTTGCACCAACGACGAAATCGCGGCGCGCCTGGTGGTCTCGCCCCTGACAGCAAAGACCCATGTCAGCCGCATCATGGCAAAACTCGGAGCACGGGACAGATCCCAAGTCGTCGTCCTCGCATACGAGTACGGAATGGTCAGCCCCGGCTGGCTGGCAGATTAGCCACCCGTACAACAGTTCTCCTGCCCGTCAGCAACTCGGCGCGCACACACCGGAACAAGCCGATCTGTACAAACGTCTAGTGGAAGGCGGGTTCGGCCACAACGTGAGACTGGAACAGGTACGCGTGCTGAAGCCGGAGGTCTGAACGTGATGTCGACCTTCGCGGTCCGTTGTGGTCGCCCGGAGTCGGATTCAGGGTGTTCCATGAGCTGGGATTGAGCATGTTGAGCGGGCCTGGGCGGGGGCCGTGAGTGTGGGGAGAATCGGCGGGTGCTGTCCTGCGGCGGGGTCTGACTCTTGAGATCTCTGACCGGGGTGTCTTGCTCACGCTGTGTCGACTGCCGGCCGGGGATGGTGCGTTGCCGGTACCGGATCGTCCGGGTGCGTCTCGATAGGGGCTTGCCGACCAGGGCGTCGTCACGGTTCTGACCGTCCGCGCGGTCCGGTGCCGGCTACGCGATGCGCCGTCGGGCCGGAGGGTGAACGAGCATGACCGGTACGTCCCCTGCCCCGCGTACCCGCCGACGCCGGCCGGCGGGGGAGGTGGTCCTCGGAGTGGACACGCACCGGGACACTCGTGTGGCTGTTGTGCTCTCCCTGGTGGGGGCAGTGGTCGGCACGGAGGTGTTCCCGGCCACCGCGGCTGGTTACCGTGAACTGCTGGAGTGGGTCAGGGGGCTGGGCACGGTGCGGCGGGCCGGAGTGGAGGGGACCGGCTCCTTCGGGGCGGTCCTGTCCCGCTACCTGCTGGCCCAGGGGGTGGACGTGTTCGACGTGAACCGGCCCGACCGGACCGACCGCTGTCGGCGCGGCAAGTCGGACTCGCTGGATGCCCAGAACGCGGCCCGGGCGGTGCTGAGCGGGTGGGCGCGGGCCCGGGCCAAGTCAGGCGATGGACCGGTGCAGATCGCCCGGATGTACAAACTCGCCAAGGGCTCGGCAGTCAAGGCCCGCGCCCAGGCGATCAACCAGCTCAAGGCCGTCCTGGTCAGTGCCGACCCGGACCTGCGGGAAGAACTGGCCGGGCTGAACAATGCAGAACTTTTCCGCCTCAATAAGTTCGGCGGCGACCGCGTCCAGGTGCTCGGGGGTGTGGACCGCGACGTCGGTGCCCTTGGGGAAGTGCTGCCGCAGCAGTCCGTTCGTGTTCTCGTTCGAGCCGCGCTGCCAGGGGTTGGCCGGGTCGCAGAAACAGACCGGGATGTCGGTGGCGACGGCGAAGGCGTGGTGGGCGGCCATCTCGGAGCCCTGGTCCCAGGTCAGTGACTTGACCAGGTGCCGCGGATGCGGGGCGACCGGCGGAGAAGCCGGTCATGACGCCTCGATAGATCGAATGGGACGCACTCGACCTTGATGCGGCCGAAGATCCCAGAGAGCTCTTCGGCTTGACGGACTGGCCTTCGGAAATCCAAAGGGGCTGTGGCCGCTTGCCTTCGCCGACCGGGGAGAGTACCTCTTCCTTCTCCTCGGCCAGCGAGCCCAGGAACAGCGACTGATCATCCACGACGGGGACGGCTACTGGTCCGCCTACCAGATGCCGTTCATCGAATGGCTCTACCGCTACCTCGTCGGCGAAGACGTGGCCGGCCCCAACAGCTCAGCGTTCTACCCCGGCCCCATCCAGCTGGAGTACCTTCCCATCTCTCGTACGTGTTGCATGCCGAGGCGCCGACGAATGCCACCCTCGCGCCACCAGGGCGCGGGCGGATGCCAGCCGACGGTGCGGTACGTCGGGTGGACGATGCGCCAGCCATCGACCCGGCCTTCAGTGTGTGGGCCGTTGAAGCATGGGTGGGCGCCGTAGTACGCCCGGGCGCAGCACGCGGGTGGCCTCGCGCAGGACGGCGGCGAAGTCGTCGACGTCGGTGGAGAGTCACGGAGCGGCGACAGTGGAGAACGCCGCGACGGCGAACGGCAGGACGGCGGCGTTGGCCTGGATCAGTGCCTCGCCGGGGGCGGTGCGCTGCCGGTCGAGGCGCAGCTGGTCCGCGGAGTAGTCGAGGCCGATGACGGTGCGTCCGGTGGTGCGTTGCGTCTGCAGGTTCTGTCCGGTCCCGCGGCTGAGGTCCAGACGCAGGCCGTCTCCGGTGCCCAGCAGATCCAGTAGGGGGTCGCGGTTGGCGTCGGTCGCGGCGGCGTTGTGCTGGTCGTACCAGCCGGCGAGGCCGTCATAGCGTGCGGCCCGTTCCCGTACAAGTGTCATGGCGAGGTTCCTCCTCTCGCTGCGCTTCACTGTTAGTTGGCGGAGAAGGCCCAAGCGGGGGTAGCCCATGGAAATCTGCCCGGTGACGGTCTCACCCAACAGGGGTCGGGGCTGCTTGCAGCTCGCGGTGACGATCCGGGCGGGTGCGGGCGGGCTCGTCGCTCGCTCCAGGTGTCTTCCGGCTCATGAGCTCATGTCGCACGGCATCACGCCCCGGTTCACTACGTGGTACCCGGAGCCGACGACTCCGCTGGGCAAGGCCAATCCGCAGGACGCCTGTCCTTTGGCGTCGGCCCGCACGGGGCTGGGTCGAACGTAGGACATGTGCGCTGCCGGCACGAACCCTGAGTGCACAGGATGTTGTCCGTGGGCGAACCGCCGGGGTTCTCAGTCAGGGTGGACCACACAGATCGAGCACTGGCGACGCAGTAGCGCCGCCCCCCGGCCCCTTCTGTTCGCAGACGAGCAAGCCATGGTGCGCTGGAAGTCAGGCCACCTTCAAACCCGCCAAATAGCGTCAGGTCGGGCGGGAACATCCGCTACGGACATCGCACTCGTCTCGCGGGCGGCAGGGAGCATTCGCTCACCCCGAGGCCTGCGAGACCGACGTGCGGCTGGAGTGCCAGTTGGACTGCCGGACCTGTCACGACCGTTCGGGGGGTCGCGTCCAGACGCGGGTGTGCGCGCCTCGGGCAGCAGCCGGGACATTGCCGCGGGGCGGGAATAGCGCGATGTAGTTCAAGGTTCAACCACGCGTTCGTGATCGACCACATGCGGAGACGGTCCGCCGGACGTCTTCCACTTGGTCGGCATCAGCCGAGCTCTCCCCATCCGGGCGGGGCGCGGTGTCCACCGAGCAGCACAGCACGTCGACAACATGTAGAACACATAAGGGAATCAGAGGTTTGATCCATGACCAACCCCGTCAAGTTGGCCGTCATCTACTACTCTTCGACAGGCTTCAGTGCCGAGATCGCCAAGGAGATATCCGTCGCCGCTGAGAAGGCCGGAGCCGAGGTGCGTCTGCTCAAGGCAGCCGAGCTCGCGCCGGAGGCGGCCATCGCGTCGAACGAGGCCTGGGCCGCGCATGCCGCGGCCAGCGCCGGTATCCCGGTTGCCACCCCTGCGGACGTCGAGTGGGCTGACGCCGTGATCTTCGGTACCCCGACCCGCTTCGGCAACATCTCCTCGCAGCTCAAGCAGTTCATCGACACCCTTGGTGGCCTGTGGGCCCAGGGCAAGCTGGCCGACAAGGTCTACAGCGGTTTCGTGACCACAGCTACCACCCACGGCGGCCAGGAGTCGACGCTGCTCGCCCTCTACAACTCGATCCACCACTTCGGTGGTCTCGTGGTCTCGCCCGGCTACACCGACCCGGTGAAGTTCATCGACGGCAACCCGTACGGCACCTCCCATGTCGACGCCCAGGGCAACAACCCTGTCAGCGACCAGACCCGCAACGCTGCCCGCCACCAAGCCGAGCGCGTCGTCCAGGTCGCGGCTGCCCTGCGCAACGGCCGCGCAGCCTGACCCATCCTCGCCGGTGCGCCCACGGCGGGCACCCCGCTTCGTGGGCGCACCGGCTCCGGCGACGCCGCCTCGTAGCACCGACGCTCACCGGTCTCACCTCCACGTCTCCCAACAACTGGCTCTTTGAGAAGGACCGCTGATCAGAATGAGCACCAAGCCGACCGACACCGACCTCGAGTGGACCGAGCTGGACCGACGGGCCGTCGACACCGCCCGGGTACTGGCCATGGATGCCGTGCAGAAGGTCGGCAACGGCCATCCGGGCACCGCCATGAGCCTGGCGCCCGCCGCGTACCTGCTGTTCCAGAAGCTGATGACGCACGATCCGTCGGATCCGCACTGGGTCGGCAGGGACCGCTTCGTCCTCTCCCCGGGCCATACCTCGCTGACCCTCTACAACCAGCTGTTCCTGTCGGGTTACGGGTTGGAGCTGGATGATCTGAAGGCGTTCCGCACCTCGGGCTCCAGGACTCCGGGCCACCCGGAGTACGGCCACACGGCCGGCGTCGAGACGACCACGGGACCGCTCGGCCAGGGCATCGCCAACGCCGTCGGCATGGCGATGGCCGCCCGCTTCGAGCGCGGTCTGTTCGAGCCGGACGCCCCTGCCGGTGAATCGGTGTTCGACCACACCATCTGGGCCATCGTGGGCGACGGCGACCTGGAGGAAGGCATTTCCGCCGAGGCGTCATCCTTTGCCGGCCACCAGAAGCTGGGCAACCTGATCGTTTTGTACGACGACAATCACATCTCCATCGAGGGCGACACCGCGACCGCCTTCTCCGAGGATGTCCTCAAGCGCTACGAGGCCTATGGCTGGCATGTCCAGCGCATCGAGCAGGCCGAGAACGGCGACTTCGATGTGCACGCGCTGTACGCGGCCTTCCGCGCCGCCCAAGCCGTCACGGACCGCCCGTCGATCATCGCCGCCCGCACCGTCATCGCTTGGCCCGCCCCCAACGCCCAGAACACCGAGGCCGCGCACGGCTCGGCGCTTGGTGACGCCGAGGTCGCCGCCACCAAGCAGGTGCTGGGCTTCGACCCCGACAAGACCTTCGACGTAGCCGACGAGGTACTGGCGCACGCCCGCAGGGCCGTCGACCGGGGCCGCGAGGCGCACGCGCAGTGGGCCAAGCGGTTCGAGGAGTGGCGCACGGCCAATCCTGAGCGCGCCGCCGAGTTCGACCGCATCCAGGCGGGCGAGCTGCCCGCGGGCTGGGAAGACGCGCTGCCGGTCTTCGAGACCGGCAAGGGCGTGGCGACCCGCGCGGCCTCCGGCAAGGTGCTGCAGGCGCTCGGCGCGGTCATCCCCGAGCTGTGGGGCGGCTCGGCCGACCTGGCGGGCTCCAACAACACCACGATTGACGCCACGTCGTCCTTCCTCCCGGACGGCAATCCGCTGCCGGAGGCGGATCCGTACGGCCGCACAGTCCACTTCGGGATCCGTGAGCACGCCATGGGCGCGGCCATGAACGGCATCGCGCTGCACGGCAACACCCGTATCTACGGTGGCACGTTCCTCGTCTTCTCGGACTACATGCGGCCCGCCGTGCGCTTGGCCGCGCTGATGAAGCTGCCGGTCACGTATGTGTGGACGCACGACTCCATCGGCCTGGGGGAGGACGGCCCCACCCACCAACCCGTCGAGCACCTGGCCAGCCTGCGCGCCATCCCGGGCCTGAACGTCATCCGCCCGGCGGACGCCAACGAGACCGCCATCGCGTGGGCCGAGATCGTCAAGCGCCACGCCATAGACCCCGCGCCGCACGCGCTGGCGCTGACTCGCCAGGGCGTCCCCACGTACGAGCCCAACGCCGATGCCGCACGAGGCGGTTACGTCCTCTTCGAAGCGGCAGGCGGCAAGCCGCAGGTGATCCTGCTCGCCACCGGCTCCGAGGTGCAGCTGGCCGTCGACGCCCGCGAGCAGCTGCAGGCCGACGGCATCCCCACCCGCGTGGTGTCCATGCCGTCCGTGGAGTGGTTCGAGCAGCAGGACCGCGCCTACCGGGACAGCGTGCTGCCCCCGGCGGTCACCGCCCGCGTCGCCGTCGAAGCCGGTATCGGCCTGACCTGGCACCGCTACGTCGGCGATGCCGGCCGCATCGTCTCTCTCGAGCACTTCGGGGCCAGCGCCGACGCGAAGACTCTCTTCAGCGAGTTCGGCTTCACCGCCGACGCGGTCGCCGCGGCTGCCCGCGCTGCCCTCGACTCACGTTTCGGCACCGACACCGTGTCCCTCTGAGCGACGCGCCATCACTTCTCCCAGGAGACGTAGTCCCATGTCCCATGCACTCAAGCGCCTCTCCGACGAAGGCGTCTCGATCTGGCTCGACGACCTGTCCCGGGGGCGGATCGCCTCCGGCAACCTCGCCGAACTCATCGATGAGGAGCACGTGGTGGGTGTCACCACCAACCCGTCGATCTTCCAGAAGGCCATCAGCGGTGGATGGGGTTCTCCCCGCTCGACCAGGCCGGAGGCTGCGGAAAGCTACGAACAGCAGCTCGCCGACCTCGCCGCCCGTGGCGTCACCGTCGACGAGGCGATCCGCATGATCACCATCGCGGATGTGCGGAGCGCCGCAGACATCCTGCGCCCCGTGTACGAGTCGTCCGGAGGCCGGGACGGCCGGGTCTCTATCGAGGTCGACCCGCGCCTGGCGCACAACACCGCCGCCACGGTCGCCGAGGCAGAACAGCTCGCCTGGCTCGTCGATCGCGACAACGTCCTCATCAAGATCCCGGCCACCGAGGCCGGTCTCGCGGCCCTCACCGAGGTGACGGCCAGGGGTATCAGCGTCAATGTCACGCTGATCTTCTCCCTCGCCCGCTACCGCGAGGCCATGGACGCCTACCTGTCCGGGCTGGAGAAGGCCCGAGCGGCCGGCCTGGACCTGTCGGCCATCCACTCGGTGGCCTCCTTCTTCGTCTCCCGTGTGGACACGGAGATCGACGAGCGCCTGGACAAGATCGGCGGCGAGAAGGCCCGGTCCCTCAAGGGCAAGGCAGCCCTGGCCAACGCCCGCCTCGCCTACCAGGCGTACGAGGACGTGTTCGGCTCTGCCGACAAGTCGATACGGCCCTCCGACCGGTGGGCCGCCCTGGCACAGGCCGGCGCCAACACGCAGCGCCCGCTGTGGGCCTCCACCGGCGTGAAGGACCCCGCCTACCCGGACACCCTCTACGTCACCGGACTGGTCGCCCCCGGCATCGTCAACACCATGCCGGAGGGCACGCTCCTGGCCACCGCCGACCACGGCGAGATCACCGGAAACACCATCACCGGTACCTACGCCCAGGCCCGCGCCGATCTCGATGCCATTGCCGCCCTCGGTATTCGGTACGACGACGTGGTCCAACTGCTGGAGGACGAGGGCGTGGCGAAGTTCGAGCAGGCGTGGAGCGACCTGATGACCGCAACTGCCGTCGAGATCAAGCGCCTCGCGCGCGAGGAGGTCTGACGCGATGTCGGAGATCAGCGGCTGGGTGAACCCGCTGCGTGACCCCCAGGACCGGCGGCTCCCGCGTATCGCGGGCCCCTCCGGACTCGTCATCTTCGGCGTCACCGGCGACCTGTCCCGCAAGAAGCTGATGCCCGCCGTGTACGACCTGGCCAACCGCGGGCTGCTGCCGCCGGGCTTCTCGCTCATCGGGTTCGCACGGCGCGACTGGGAGAACGAGGATTTCGCGCAGATCGTCCACGACTCGGTCAAGGAGCATTCCCGTACGCCGTTCCGCGAGGAGATCTGGCAGCAGCTCGCAGACGGAATGCGGTTCATTCCCGGTGAGTTCGACGACGACGAGGCGTTCAGGAGGCTCCGCGAGACCGTCGACGAACTCGACGCCGCACGCGGTACGAGCGGCAATTTCGCGTTCTACCTTTCTGTACCGCCGAAGTTCTTCCCCAAGGTCGTCCAGCAGCTGAAGAAGCACGGTCTGTCGGACGCGCCCGAGGGGTCCTGGCGGCGGGCTGTCATCGAGAAGCCCTTCGGCCACGACCTTGGCTCCGCGCAGGAGTTGAATCAGGTCGTCCACGAGGTCTTCGCACCCGATCAGGTCTTCCGGATCGACCACTACCTGGGCAAGGAGACCGTCCAGAACATCCTGGCGCTCCGGTTCGCCAACACCATGTTCGAGCCGATCTGGAACCGGTCCTACGTCGACCACGTACAGATCACCATGGCCGAGGACATCGGCATCGGGGGCCGGGCCGGATACTACGACGGCATCGGCTCGGCGCGCGACGTCATCCAGAACCACCTCCTGCAGCTTCTGGCGCTGACGGCCATGGAGGAACCCGGCGCCTTCGACGCTGAATCCCTCGTCGCCGAGAAGCTCAAGGTCCTCAAGGCCGTCAAGGTCCCCGCAGACCTGGGCAGGGACACCGTGCGCGGCCAGTACGCGGCCGGCTGGCAGGGCGGTGAGAAGGTCGTCGGCTATCTCCAGGAAGACGGCATCGACCCGCAGTCGAAGACCGACACCTATGCCGCGGTCAAGCTGGAGGTCGACAACCGCCGCTGGGCCGGGGTGCCGTTCTACCTGCGCACCGGCAAGCGGCTCGGCCGCCGGGTCACCGAGATCGCCGTCGTCTTCCAGCGCGCCCCGCACTCGCCCTTCGACCGCACGGCCACGGAAGAGCTGAGCCAGAACGCGCTCGTGATCCGCGTCCAGCCGGACGAGGGTGTCACGGTCCGCTTCGGTTCCAAGGTGCCCGGCACCTCGATGGAGATCCGGGACGTGACCATGGACTTCGCCTACGGCGAGTCCTTCACCGAGTCCAGCCCCGAGGCGTACGAGCGCCTGATCCTCGACGTGCTGCTGGGCGACGCCAACCTCTTCCCGCGCACGGAGGAAGTCGAGGAGTCCTGGAGGATCCTCGACCCGATCGAGGACCACTGGGACCGCCACGGCAGGCCCGAGCAGTACACCGCCGGGACCTGGGGTCCCAAGGCGGCCGACAAGATGCTCGCACGAGACGGACGGAGCTGGCGGCGGCCATGAACACCGACCTGACCAACACCACATCCAGCAGGATCAATTCAGCTCTGGTGCAGGCACGCAGGGCCGCGGGCAGCCCCGCCGTCGGCATGGTGCTGACGCTGGTCATCGTCACCGACGAAGCCAACCACTACGACGCCCTCAAGGCCGCCGGCGACGCCTCCCGGGAGCATCCCGCCCGCATCCTGGTGGTCATCAAGCGATCCGGCCGCTCCCCGCGCGACCGCGGGACCGCCCGCCTCGACGCCGAGGTGCGGGTCGGCGGCGACAGCGGGTCCGGCGAGACAGTACTGCTCCGGCTGCACGGCGAACTGGCCGACCACGCCGACTCCGTGGTGCTGCCGCTGCTGCTGCCCGACGCTCCCGTGGTGGTCTGGTGGCCGGTCGACGCCCCGGCCGACCCGGCCCAGGACCCTCTCGGCGCGCTCGCCCAGCGCCGGATCACGGACAGTTACGCGGTCGAGCAGCCACTGCGCGAACTTGCGGTCCGTGCCACCTCCTACGCACCCGGCGACACCGATCTGGCCTGGACCCGGCTCACCCCATGGCGCTCCATGCTCGCCGCCGCACTCGACCAGGCCCGGACGGCCATCACCTCCGCCGTCGTGGAGAGCGAAGCCGACAATCCCAGCGCCGAGCTGCTGGCCGGCTGGTTCGCCGACCGGCTGAAGGTGCCGGTCGAGCAGGTCGTCACGAACGGACCGGTGGTCACCGCCGTACGACTGCATACCGCGGACGGCGAGATCCACATCGACCGACCCGACGGCCCACTGGCCAGTTTGGCCATTCCCGGCCAGCCCACGCGGACTCTCGCTCTGAAGGTCCGCACCACCGCTGAACTCATCGCCGAGGAGCTGCGTCGACTCGACCCCGACGAGGCGTACGCCGCTGCGCTCCGCGCCAGGGCCACCTCACCCGCCCCGGAGATCCGGGCGAAGGTGACCCCGCCGGCGGAGATACGCAAGAACCAGGAGCACGAACATGTCTGACACCGCCCGCCTCGACCAGCTGCCCGAGTGGATCGAACTCGCCAAGCACCGTGCCGAGTTCGGTGACCTCCACCTGCGTGAGCTGTTCGCCTGGGATCCCGGACGGGCGGAGCTGTTCACCGTCCGCGTCGGCGATCTGCTGATCGACTACTCCAAGCACTTGATCACCGACGAGACGCTGGCGCTGCTCCAGGACCTGGCGAAGGCACGCGGCGTGACCGCCCTGCGCGACGCGATGTTCCGGGGCGAGAAGATCAATGTCACCGAGCAGCGCGCGGTACTGCACACCGCCCTGCGCGCACCGCGCGACGCCGTGATCGAGGTCGACGGCGAGAACGTCGTCCCGGCCGTGCACGCCGTGCTGGACAGGATGAGCGCTTTCGCGGAGCAGGTCCGCTCCGGCGCCTGGACCGGCCACACCGGCGAGCGCATCAGGACCGTCGTGAACATCGGCATCGGCGGCTCGGACCTGGGCCCCGCCATGGCATACGAGGCCCTGCGCCCCTACACCGCACATGACCTCGACTTCCGCTTCGTCTCCAATGTGGACGGCGCGGATCTGCACGAGGCAGTGCGCGATCTGGACCCGGCCCAGACGCTGTTCATCGTCGCGTCCAAGACCTTCACCACCATCGAGACCATCACCAATGCGACATCCGCGCGCAGTTGGCTGCTCGCCGGACTGGGCGCCGGCGACGAAGCCGTCGCGAAGCACTTCGTCGCCCTGTCGACGAACTCCGCCAAGGTCTCCGAGTTCGGCATCGACACGGCCAACATGTTCGAGTTCTGGGACTGGGTCGGCGGCCGCTACTCGTACCCCTCCGCCATCGGCCTGTCCCTGATGATCGCCATCGGCCCGGAGAAGTTCCGCGAGATGCTGGACGGTTTCCGGCTGGTCGACGAGCACTTCCGCACGGCGCCACCGGAGGCCAACGCTCCGCTGCTGCTCGGTCTGCTGGGCGTCTGGTACGGCTCGTTCTTCGACGCGCAGTCGCACGCCGTGCTGCCGTACAGCCACTATCTGTCGAAGTTCACGGCGTACTTGCAGCAGCTCGACATGGAGTCCAACGGCAAGTCCGTGGACCGGCACGGCAATCCGGTGGGCTGGCAGACCGGCCCGGTCGTCTGGGGCACCCCCGGGACCAACGGACAGCACGCCTACTACCAGCTGATCCACCAGGGCACGAAAGTCATCCCGGCGGATCTCATCGGCTTCGCCGCGCCGGTCGAGGAGCTCAGCCAGGAGCTCAAGGACCAGCACGACCTGCTGATGGCCAACCTCTTCGCCCAGGGGCAGGCCCTCGCCTTCGGCAGGACCAGCGACGAGGTGCGCGCCGAGGGCACAGCGGAGGAGCAGGTCCCGCACCGCACCTTCCCCGGCAACAAGCCCACCACGACGATCCTGGCCACCTCCCTCACACCGTCGGTGCTGGGCCAGCTCATCGCGCTGTACGAACACAAGGTGTTCGTCCAGGGCGCGATCTGGGACATCGACTCCTTCGACCAATGGGGCGTCGAACTCGGCAAGGTCCTCGCCAAGCGCATCGAGCCCGCCCTCACCGAAGGAGGCCAGGTGCCCGGCCTGGACGCCTCCACGACCGCCCTGGTCGCCGCCTACCGCTCCCTGAGAGGCCGCTGATGCGCGTCTACCTCGGCTCCGACCACGCCGGATACCTGATGAAGGCGGCGCTCGTCCCCCGGCTCATGCAACTGGGCCACGAGCCGGTGGACGTCGGGCCGCACACCTACCGGGAGGGCGACGACTATCCGCCGTACGTCCTGGAGACCGGCCTCCGTGTCGTCGCCGACCCGGGCAGCCTCGGCGTCGTCATCGGCGGTTCCGGCAACGGCGAAGCGATCGCCGCGAACAAGGTCGACGGGATCAGAGCCGCTCTGGCCTGGAACGAGGAGACCGCGCGGCTCGGACGCGAACACAACAACGCCAACATCCTCAGCATCGGCGCCCGGATGCACTCCGTCATGGAGGCCACGCACCTCGTGGAGGTCTTCCTGAAGACCCCGTTCAGCGAGGATCCGCGCCACATCCGCCGCATCGGGATGCTCACCGACTACGAACAGCAAAGGATGCACTGAGATGAACCTCGGTCTCATCGGCCTGGGCAAGATGGGCGGCAACATGCGCGAGCGCATCCGCCGGGCCGGACACACCGTCATCGGCTACGACCGCAACCCGGCCGTCTCCGACGTGGACAGCCTCGCCGAGCTGGTCGCGAAGCTGGACGGCCCACGGGCCGTATGGGTCATGGTCCCCGCGGGCGGCCCCACCCAGGCCGTCATCGACGAACTCGCCACCCGGCTCTCGCCCGGTGACATCGTGGTCGACGGCGGCAACTCCCGCTGGACGGACGACGAGAAGCACGCCGCCGAACTCGGCGCGCTCGGCATCGGCTTCGTCGATGCCGGGGTCTCCGGCGGTGTCTGGGGTCTGCAGAACGGTTACGCCCTGATGGTCGGCGGCGAGAAGGAACAGGTGGCGCGCGTCCAGCCGGTCTTCGACGCGCTCAAGCCGGAGGGGGACTTCGGGTTCGTGCACGCCGGCAGGGTCGGCGCGGGCCACTTCGCGAAGATGGTTCACAACGGCATCGAGTACGCCATGATGCAGGCCTACGCCGAGGGCTGGGAGTTGCTGGAGGCGGCCGACTCCGTCACCGACGTCCGCGAGGTCTTCCGTTCCTGGCAGGAAGGCAGCGTCGTCCGCTCCTGGCTGCTCGACCTGGCGGTGAACGCCCTCACCGACGACGAGCACCTGGAGCGGCTGAAGGGCTACGCCGCCGACTCCGGCGAGGGCCGCTGGACCGTCGAGGCCGCAATCGACCACGCCGTGCCGCTGCCCGCCATCACCGCCTCCCTCTTCGCTCGCTTCGCCTCGCGCCAGGACGACTCCCCGCAGATGAAGATGATCGCGGCCCTGCGCAACCAGTTCGGGGGCCATGCGGTCGAGACCGTGAACGACGGCAACTGACCATGCAGACCGACGGTCTGACGGTCGGGGTGGACCTCGGCGGTACCAAGATCGTCGCCGGGGTCGTGGATCCAAGGGCGAGGCCATGTCCCGCGTCCGCACCCCCACTCCCCACGATCCGGACCGGATCATCGACGTCATGGCCACCGAGGCCCAACAGGTACGCGAAGGCTGGGACGGCGTCCGGGCCGTGGGGGTCGGTGCCGCCGAATACGTCGACGGAGAGCGCTGGAGCGTCCGCCTGGCTTGCCACCACTGACCACCCACTACACCCCTCGCTTATGAAAGAAGATGACCCGTCATGGGTGAGCTCGTCCTGGTCCGGCACGGTGAAACCGAGTGGACCCTGTCACGTCAGCACACCAGCTACACGGACCTGCCCCTCACCGCCCATGGCGAGGAGCAGGCGAGAGCCCTTGCGCCCCTGCTCGCGCACCGTCCGATCGCCCTCGCTCTGACCAGCCCGCTCCAGCGTGCCGTACGCACCGCAGAATTGGCCGGTCTGGAGGGCGCAACGGTCGACGCGGATCTACACGAGTGGGACTACGGCGGCTACGAGGGCGTCACGACGGCCGAGATCCACCGCACCCTTCCCGACTGGAACCTGTGGACCGACGGCGTCGCCCCCGGGCCCGAGGGACACCTCGGGGAGAGTCCGGAGGACATCGGTGCCCGGGCCGACCGCGTTCTCGCGCGGATCGCTCCCGTCCTGCGCGACCCCACTGCGGGCGATGTCGTCCTGGTCGCCCACGCCCACTTCCTGCGGGTGTTGACCGCACGCCGCCTCGGCCTGCCACCCGCAGCAGGCGCCCTGTTCCTGCTCGGCACCGGAACCGTCAGCCGGCTCGGCACCGAGCACGGCCGTCCCGTGCTCACGGGCTGGAACGCCGCACTGCCGACCGAGACCCGCACCGCCGCCTGACACCTCATCACCGCCTGATCACTCCTCACTGCCGCCTGATCAGCGGCACCGGCCCGCACCCGGCACCCCCATCCCGTCTCCTGAACGGAACGCCAAGCCATGCCCACGCACGCCATCCCCCGCACCCTGCCGGTCCGGCCGGGTGCGCCAGGCAATCTCCGCCGCGTCACCTTCATCGCCGCCGCGGCAGCCATCGGCGGCTTTCTCTTCGGCTATGACAGCGCCGTCATCAACGGTGCTGTCACCGGCATCCAGCATCATTTCGACGTCTCCTCCGGCGAGACCGGCACCATCGTCGCCTCCGCGCTGCTCGGCTCCGCCGTCGGCGCCGGCCTCGCAGGGCGTCTCGCCGACCGCATAGGGCGGCTGCGTGTGATGCACCTGGCCGCAGCCCTCTTCGCGATCAGCGCACTGGGATCCGCCCTGCCCTTCTCCGTATGGGACCTCGGCGCCTGGCGCGTCGTGGGCGGCGTCGCGATCGGCCTGGCCTCGCTGATCGGTCCCACGTACATCGCCGAGGTCGCCCCCGCCGCGTACCGAGGGCGTCTGGCGTCCTTCCAGCAGGCGGCGATAGTGCTCGGCATCACCGCCTCACAGCTCGTCAACTGGGCGATCGCCCAAGGTGCGGACGGCCGGAGCGAGAGCCCGCTCGGCCCGCTGGAGGCGTGGCAGTGGATGCTCATGGCCGCGGTCGTCCCGGCTGTGGCGTACTTCCTGCTCACCTCGCGCATTCCGGAGTCCCCGCACTATCTGATCGCCTCCGGTCGCCCGGATCAGGCGCGCGCGGCGCTGCACGACGTCGAGGGCGAGGAGGCCGACACCGAGGCCCGGATCAGCGAGATCGAACACTTCCTCAGGACAGGTCACAAGCCGCAGCTGCGCGACCTCTTCGGCGGCCGCTTCGGTCTCCTGCCCATCGTGTGGGCCGGTATCGGCCTGGCCGTCTTCCAGCAGCTGGTCGGCATCAACGTGATCTTCTACTACTCGTCGATGCTGTGGCAGTCCGTCGGCATCGACCAGTCCGGCTCGCTCCTGATCAGTCTCTCCACCTCGATCATCAACATCATCGGTACGGTCGTGGCGGTGCTGTTCATCGACCGCATCGGCCGCAAGCCGCTGGCCCTGATCGGCTCGGCGGGCATGGCGGTCTCACTAGGGTTGGCCGCCTGGGCGTTCTCGTACAGGACGGGTAGCGGCGACAGCCTGTCGATTCCGGACACCCAGGGCACTGTGGCGCTGGTCGCCGCGCACGCCTTCGTGTTCTTCTTCGCCGCGTCCTGGGGGGTCGTCCTGTGGGTCATGGTCGGCGAGATGTTCCCCCTGAAGATCCGTGCGGCCGCGATGTCGGCGGCGACGGCCTTCAACTGGATCGCGAACTGGGCGGTCACCGAGACCTTCCCGCGCATGTCGGACTGGGACCTTTCGGCGACGTACGTCATCTACGCCGCCTTCGCACTGCTGTCTCTGGGCTTCGTCTCCGTCTTCGTGAAGGAAACCAAGGGCAGGCAGCTGGTGGACATGGGCTGAGCTGACAGGGCTTCCCTGCAACGCTGTTCCTCGGCCAGGGACTCCACGGAAGAACTCCGCTGAAAGAACTGGAAGGGCCTCCGACCGAAGTCGGAGGCCCTTCCTGGGTGTCCAGCCTCAGTGGACGGCGACACCACCCAGCCCGTTCCCGACGCCCCCGGCCAAGTGGGCCTCTGCGCTTCGCGGTGCAGGCCCTCAGCTGATACGTGAGGCGGAACAGATCCCCATGCCGGTGTTCCGTGCCCGGGGTACGAGGGCGTCGGTCCGCTTGAGGAACGCAACGATCGCTCGTGCCGGCACAAGGTAGAAACACGCAGGTCAGAGGCACATGTGGTGGGACACCACAGTTTGGGGGCGAGGCGGATGCGCCAACCATGGTCGGGAAGTGGCCAAAAGGCTGACGAGACCCGTGTTGCCGCCAGGTAAAGGCCCATGTGATCCACTGCGCGCAGCGCAAGCCAGACAGCGATCGGCTCACCGACTTTCGGACAACCATCCCCGGAATGGTGACAGTTGACTATCCGACTGGAACGATCTCTGCAGCGCCCGGGCGACCCATCGCACGCCTCCTCGTCGGAGGCTCTTCCAGCCTTCGACCCTCGTTCTATCCGGCTGTCATCACACAGCCGGGTGCAAGGAGTTGCAGCAGTGACAGACAAATTCCGCACCACCGAGGTGTTTGCGTCTCCGACGCCCCCTCCCTCTCGTTGTGGTATGTCCGTTGGTGGACGCATGGCGCTGATCGCGGTCGGCACGATGGTCGCGCTAATCGGCTCGACGCTCCCAGCCTGGAGCGCCGAGCCCGGGGCCCCCGGCGTGGATCGGGCGCCAAGGCAGATCGTCGCGGAACCCAGACCCGGCGCCAGAGCCGTCCAACTCTCCTCCGCGGAACGGGAGAAGATGCTCAAGGAGGCGACGGACTCGAGCACCACGACCGCGCGTTCGCTGAAACTGGGAAAGCGGGAGAAGCTGGTACCGAAGGACGTCATCAAGGATGCCGATGGCACCGTGCACACACGTTACGAGCGCACGTTCGCCGGGCTGCCGGTCCTCGGCGGCGACCTGGTGATCCACGAGCGCGGTGCCTCCCGTACCGTCACCCAGGCGTCGGCGGCACCCCTTTCGGTTCCGACCACCGAGGCCGCCGTCCCGGCCACGAAGGCGAAGACGTCGGCCCTGGACGTTGCGAAGGCGGAGAAGACCCGGAAAGCCGCGTCCGAGGGCGCGCCACGGCTGGTCGTCTGGGCCGGCTCCGGGGTCGGTAGGCCGAGCCTGGCCTGGGAGACCGTCATCAGCGGTGTGCAGGAGGACGGGACCCCGAGCAGCCTGCACGTCGTGACCGACGCGCAAAGCGGCGCGCGGCTGCAGAGTTTCGAGCAGATCCATTCCGGTACGGGCGTGAGCCAGTACAGCGGCACGGTGCAGATCGGCACCGTACGCAGCGGCGACCGTTACGAGCTGACGGATGCTCAGCGCGGTGGCCACACGACGTACGACCTGACCGGGGTCGGCGGAAACGGTGCCCTGCTGACCGATGACAACGATATCTGGGGTGACGGAACGTCCGCCGACCGCCAGACGGCGGCCGTGGATGCCGCCTACGGCGCGCAGAAGACATGGGACTTCTACCACGACAGGTTCGGTCGCAACGGCATAGCCGACGACGGCGTCGGCGCCCGCTCCCGCGTCCACTACGGCGACGGATTCGCCAACGCCTTCTGGGACGACCTCTGCTTCTGCATGACGTACGGCGACGGCCTGAACAATGCCCGGCCGCTGACCGAACTCGACATCGCCGCCCATGAGATGACCCACGGTGTCACCTCCGCCACCGCGAACCTGATCTACTCTGGCGAATCCGGCGGTCTGAACGAGGCCACCAGCGACATCATGGGCACCGCCGTGGAGTTTTTCGCCAACAGCCCTGCGGATGTGCCCGACTACCGGTTCGGCGAACTCGCCGACGTCCGCGGCACCGGTAAGCCGCTGCGCTACATGGACCAGCCCTCCAAGGACGCCTCGGCCAAGGGCACGTCCCAGGACTACTGGACCGCGGAGACCAGGAAACTCGACCCGCACTTCAGCTCCGGCGTCGCCAACCACTTCTTCTACCTGCTTGCCGAAGGCAGCGGAAAGAAGTCCATCAACGGCGTCGACTACGACAGCCCCACCTACGACGGCCTGCCGGTGTCAGGGCTGGGACTGCACAACGCCACCAACGTCTGGTATCGGGCCCTGACTCGCTACATGACCAGCAACACCGACTACGCGGGCGCCCGAACCGCCACGCTCCAGGCCGCGGCCGATCTGTTCGGCGTGTCGAGTGACGCGTACGAAGCCGTCGGCAACGCCTGGGCGGCCGTCAACGTCGGTCCCCGGTACGTCAACCACATCGCTGCACAAGCGCCGTCGACCCGGGACGCCGCGGTCGGCCAGCCGACCGGTCGCCGGATCGAGGCGGCGTCCACGCGGCCGGGCGCCCTGACCTATTCCGCCACCGGATTGCCCGATGGCCTGTCCATCGACGCCACGAACGGCCTGATCGCCGGCACCCCGACGGTGGCCGGCCGCTTCACACCGGCCGTCACCATCAGGAACTCCGCGGCTGAGACACTCACCCTCCCCTTCACCTGGACCATCCTGGCGTCGGGCGGCGACCACTTCGTCAACCCCGCCCGCTACGACATCCCCAACTGGCGCACCATCGAGTCCCCGCTCGTCGTCACCGGCCGCGAAGGCAATGCACCGGGCGACCTCAAGGTCACCGTCGACCTGGTGCACGACTTCATCGGAGGCCAGGTCATCAGCCTGGTCAGCGACGACGGCACCGTGCTGCTCGTGAAGGACTTCATCTGGGACACCGGCACGGAACTGCACGCCACCTACACGGTCGACGCCTCGGCACTCCCCGCCAACGGCACCTGGAAACTCCG
>NZ_JBQQCE010000590.1:0-5184 GCF_052245645.1 Streptomyces sp. KR55
GAAGGTCGAGCATCGTCCGCACGAAGCTGCGGCCGTGGACGCCGTACAGCCAGGCGGTGCGCACGACGGCGCTCGTCTGCGGGAGTTCGGCGAGGACGGCCCGCTCGCCGGCGAGCTTGGTGCGGCCGTAGGCGGTGCGCGGGGCGGGCGGCAGGTCCTCCGGGTAGGGGCTGGTGCGGGCGGTGCCGGAGAAGACGTAGTCCGTGGAGACGTGCAGCAGGCGAGCGCCGCTCGCGGCGCAGGCCCGGGCCAGCAGCCGCGGGCCGTCGGCGTTGACGCACAGGGCTCGTTCCTCGTCGGTCTCGGCGTCGTCCACGGCGGTGTACGCGGCGCAGTTGACCACGAGGTCGGGGCGGTGCTCGGCGAACGCTGCCTCGACCGCGTCGGGCCGGGTGACGTCGAGGGCGGCCCGGTCCAGGGCGACCACGTCGGCACCGCGGCTGCGGAGGGTGTCGACGACGTCCTGGCCGAGCATTCCGCCCGCCCCGGTGACCAGCCACCTCATAGGCGCCCGCTTTCGATGCGCCGTTTGAGCGGCTCCCACCAGGCGCGGTGGTCGCGGTACCAGGCGACGGTCGCTGCGAGGCCGGCCGCGAAGTCGTGGCGCGGCCGGTAGCCGAGCTCGGTGCGGGCCTTGTTCCAGTCGACCGAGTAGCGCAGGTCGTGGCCCTTGCGGTCCTCGACGTGCTGGACCCGGTCCCAGCTCGCCCCGCACGCCTGGAGCAGCAGTGCGGTGAGCTCCTTGTTGCTCAGTTCGGTGCCGCCGCCGATGTTGTAGACCTCGCCGGGCCGGCCCCGGGTGCGCACCAGCTCGATGCCGTGACAGTGGTCCTCGACATGCAGCCAGTCACGGACGTTGCGGCCCTCGCCGTACAGCGGGACGGTGCGCCCGTCGAGGAGGTTGGTGATGAACAGCGGGACGACCTTCTCGGGGAACTGGCGCGGGCCGTAGTTGTTCGAGCAGCGGGTGACGCGGACGTCCAGGCCGTGGGTGTGGTGGTACGACAGGGCGAGCAGGTCGGAGGAGGCCTTGGAGGCGGAGTACGGCGAACTCGGCCTGAGCGGGTGTTCCTCGGGCCAGGAGCCGGACTCGATGGAGCCGTAGACCTCGTCGGTGGAGATGTGCACGAACGGGCCGGCCCCGTGCCGCAGTGCGGCGTCCAGCAGGGTCTGGGTGCCGAGGACGTTGGTGCGTACGAACGCGGCCGCCTGGTCGATCGAGCGGTCGACGTGGGACTCGGCCGCGAAGTGCACGACCTGGTCGGCGTCGACCATCAGCTTGTCGACCAGGGCGGCGTCGCAGATGTCGCCGTGCACGAAGTCCAGCCGCGGGTCGCCGGAGGGCAGGTTGTCCCGGGAGCCGGCGTAGGTGAGCTTGTCCAGCACGGTGATGTGCGCGTCGGATGCTGCGAGCAGGGCGCGGACGTACGCGGAGCCGATGAACCCGGCGGCGCCGGTGACGAGAAGGTTCATGTGTGGATCTGCACCTTGCTGTGGTCGCCGAGGACGAGTCGGTGGGCGCTGGGAACGCTGGGTGCCGTGGTCACCCGGACGTGGCGGCCGATCAGCGAGTTCTCGATGCGGCCCACCCCGTCGATCGAGGAGTCCCGCAGCACGATGGAGAACTCCACTTCGCTGTCCGTGATCCGGCAGTTCTCCGCGATGGAGGTGAAGGGGCCGACGTAGGAGTCGCGGACCTCGGTGCCGGAGCCGATGACGGCGGGGCCGACGATGCGTGAGTTCACGATGCGGGCGCCCTCCTCGACCACGACCCGCCCGATCGTCTCGGATCCGGCGTCCACCTCGCCGTCGATGCGCCGGTCGAGGCCTTCGAGGACGGTCCGGTTCACCTCCAGCATGTCGCCGACGTTCCCGGTGTCCTTCCAGTAGCCCTCGATGACCGTGCTGCGGACGTCGGCGCGGGCGTCGATGAGGTGCTGGATGGCGTGGGTGATCTCCAACTCCCCGCGCCAGGACGGCCGGATGGCCCGCACCGCTTCGTGGATGACCGGCGTGAACAGGTACACCCCGACCAGCGCGAGATCGCTCTTGGGCCGTTCCGGCTTCTCCTCCAGGCCGATGACCTGCCCGGACGGGTCGAGTTCGGCGACGCCGAAGGCGCGGGGGTCCGAGACGCGGGTGAGCAGGATCTGCGCGTCGGGGCGGATGCGGGTGAACTCCTCGACGAGGTCGGTGATGCCGCCGACGATGAAGTTGTCGCCGAGGTACATCACGAAGTCGTCGTCGCCGAGATAGTCGCGCGCGATCAGCACGGCGTGGGCCAGACCGAGGGGCCGCTCCTGGGGGATGTAGGTGATCTCCAGGCCGAACTTCGATCCGTCGCCCACCGCTTCCCGGATCTCCTCGGCGGTGTCCCCGACGACCACGCCGACCTCGGTGATTCCGGCCGCGGCGATGGATTCCAGGCCGTAGAACAGGACGGCCTTGTTGGCGACCGGCACGAGCTGTTTGGCCGAGGTGTGCGTGATCGGCCTCAGTCGTGTACCGGCGCCGCCGGACAGCACGAGAGCCTTCATCTGCTTCACCATAGCGGCGAACGCGCTCATCGGAGCATCGCTCGTCCTAATCAACCGTTACGGCGAGCAGGCGGCAGGGTTACGGGGACACGACGAAGGGGTTGCGGCGCTGCATCGGGCGGGCGTGGCGTCAGTCCTCGCCACGCACGATGTTCCACTCCTGGCCGGTGTGCGAGGTCCGCGGCCCGTCCGGGCCTTCGACGGCGGGGAGGCAGGTGCGCAGCACGGCCTTGCCGCGCAGTCGGCGTGCCTTCGACCAGCCGGTCTCCGGGCGGCGGACGGCGGGTTTTTCACGGGCGGACGTGGTCACGACGCTTCATCTTCCTTCTGCGTCCGGTGCGGGTTTGCTCAGGGCCGGGTCCCCGGATCCGGCCCGGGCAAACGCCGCGCCGGTCAGGTGGCGCCGGGGACGTGGATGACTCCGGTCGGCCCTCTGACGGGCGACAACAGGGCGTGGCGCGGGCGGCACTCCAGGTCACGGCGATAGCGTCGCGGCGGCCGGAGAGGAGGACGATGACGGAACTGTCGCACGACACCCCGACCGCCCGGCGGCGCGGCGCATCGGGGCGCTCGCTGGGCGCCACGCTGCTGCACTGGAGCACGACGACCGATCACAAGGTGATCGGACGCCTGTACATGGTCACCGCCTTCTGTTTCTTCCTCTTCGCCGGTCTGCTGGCCCTGGCCATGCGGGCCGAACTCGCCCGTCCGGGACTGCAGTTCGTGAGCGAGCTCGGCTACAACCAGTTCTTCACGATCCACGGCACGACCATGATGCTGCTCTTCGCGACGCCGATGTTCGCCGGGTTCGCGAACGCCGTGATGCCCCTGCAGATCGGCGCCCCGGACGTGGCCTTCCCTCGTCTGAACGCCCTGTCGTACTGGATGTACCTCTTCGGCGGGCTGATGGTGGTCGCCGGTTTCATCGTGCCCGGCGGCGCGGCGGCCTTCGGCTGGTTCGCCTACGCGCCGATGAACAGCGCGTACTTCTCCCCCGGTGCCGGCGGTGACCTGTGGGTGATGGGGCAGGTGGTGACGGGCGTGTCCACGACCCTGGGTGCGGTGAACTTCATCGCCACGATCATGTGTCTGCGGGCCCCGGGCATGACCATGTTCCGGATGCCGATGTTCACGTGGAACGTGCTGTTCACGTCGATCCTCGTCCTGCCCTCGTTCCCCGTCCTGACGGCGGCACTGCTCTGCCTGGAGTCGGACCGGAAGTTCGGCTCGCACATCTTCGACGCGTCGAACGGCGGCGCACTGCTGTGGCAGCACCTGTTCTGGTTCTTCGGTCACCCCGAGGTGTACATCGTGGCGCTGCCGTTCTTCGGGGTCATCACGGAGATCATCCCGGTGTTCTCCCGCAAACCGCTGTTCGGCTACCTGCCGATGATCGGCGCGACGATCGCGATCACCATGCTCTCCGCGGTCGTCTGGGCGCACCACATGTTCGCCACCGGCGCGGTGCTGCTGCCGTTCTTCTCCCTGATGTCGTTCCTGATCGCCGTGCCCACCGGTATCAAGTTCTTCGCGTGGATCGGCACCATGCACCGGGGCTCGCTGTCGTTCGAGACGCCGATGCTGTGGGCGCTCGGCTTCCTGGTGTCGTTCCTGCTGGGCGGGTTGAGCGGGGTGCTGATCGCCTCTCCGCCGCTCGACTTCCACCTCACCGACTCGTACTTCATCGTCGCGCATCTGCACTACGTGCTGTTCGGCACCGTCGTGTTCGCGATGTTCGCCGGGTTCTACTTCTGGTGGCCGAAGTTCACCGGGAAGATGCTGGACGAGCGGCTCGGCAAGCTGCACTTCTGGCTGCTGTTCCCCGCCTTCCAGCTGACGTTTCTGGTGCACCACTGGCTCGGCGAGGAAGGCATGCCCCGCCGCTACGCCGACTACCTGCCCGCCGACGGTTTCACCGTGCTCAACGCCCTGTCGTCGGCGGGGGCGTTCCTGCTCGGTGTGTCCACCCTGCCGTTCCTGTACAACGTCTGGCGCACCGCCAGGTACGCGCGGCCGGTGACCGTGGACGACCCGTGGGGGTACGGGCGGGGGCTGGAGTGGGCGACCGCGTGCCCGCCGCCGCGCCACAACTTCACGGCGCTGCCCCGGGTGCGCTCCGAGTCACCCGCCTTCGATCTGCGCCATCCGGAGATCGCCCGGCAACGGCCGCGCACGAGGCGGGAGCTGGAACGATGAAGACCGAGGCGTTGCTGTTCGGAGGCGTCGCTCTGTTCTTCGCCGGCATCGCCGGGCTCTACGGCTTCTGGTCCGAGGAACCGGCCGGGTCGGCGGTGCTGGTGATCGCGTTCCTGATGGCCGCCGTGGTGTCCTTCTTCAGCGCCGTCCAGTACCGGCGCAAGGGGCGGCGGCCGCAGGACCGGCGCGACGCCGAGGTGGCCGACGGGGCCGGGCCGCTGGAGTTCTTCCCGGCCGACAGCCCGTGGCCCATCGTCACAGCCGTGGGCTTCGCGGTCGCGGCCACGGGCGTCGTCTACGGGCTGTGGCTGTTCCTCATCGGTCTTGCGGTGCTGTCCCGGGGCGTTCTGGGGCTGGTGTTCCAGTACGTGCACCGGGGTGCCGGCCGGGAGGAGTGAGCTCCGGCCGGGGCGCGCCGGGCCGGAACTCGCCGACCGGCCGGTGCTCACTC
>NZ_JBQQCE010000591.1:0-5168 GCF_052245645.1 Streptomyces sp. KR55
ATGTCGACGAAGTCGGCCGCCTCGGGCCCGGTGACCAGCTTGTCCATGTAGAAGACGGCGGACGGGTCGAACATCGATCCGCGCTCGGCGGCGGCCAGCACCGCGATCGCGTTCGGCATGCCCTTCGCGGTCAGGGTCGTGCCGTCGATCGGGTCGACGGCGATGTCGCACTCGGGCCCGGTGCCGTCCCCGACGCGCTCCCCGTTGAAGAGCATCGGCGCCTCGTCCTTCTCGCCCTCCCCGATGACGACGACGCCGTTCATGGAGACGGTGGAGACGAGGGTGCGCATGGCGCGCACCGCGGCACCGTCGGCGCCGTTCTTGTCACCGCGGCCCACCCAGCGGCCGGCGGCCATCGCCGCGGCTTCGGTCACGCGGACCAGTTCCAGCGCGAGGTTGCGGTCGGGGGCCTCGGAGGGGACATCGAGTTCGGACGGCAGATGATGCTCGGTCATCGGAACGCACCTTTCTGATACGACGACGGCCGGATGAGGGTATTCGGTGACGACTCTATCGTCAGACGACAGAATGAGCAGATACCCCCACGGATGAGCAGCGTGAGCACCTGCGACGATAGGACGCGTGGCAGGTACGAACGGCAAGCAGAAAACGGTCCGGGACATGGTGCTCTCCCTGGGCCTGATCGTGCTGGCGGCATGGGTGATCTACCTCTTCATCCCGCACGACGACAAGGAACCCGACCTTCCGCGGGTCGACTACCGGGTCGAGCTGCTCACGGCACGCCGTGCGGCCGCGTATCCGGTGGCTGCGCCGGAGGGCCTGCCGCAGAGCTGGAAGCCGACGTCCGTCCGCTTCGACGGCACCGAGCACGACGTCTGGCACCTCGGCTTCCACGCCCCTGACGGGGAGTACGTGGCGGTCGAGCAGTCGACCGAGAAGCGGGTCCCGTTCATCGAGGACGCGAGCCAGGGCGCGCAGGAGACCGACGTCACCGAGGAGATCGGCGGCCGTACGTGGGTGCGGTACACCGGCGGGCGGTACGACGCGCTGGTGCTGGCCGAGGACGAGGACACCAAGGGCGCGACGACGGTGGTCGCCGGCACGGGGTCGTTCGAGCAGCTGGCGGAGATGGCCGGGGCGCTGAAGACGTC
Organism: Streptomyces sp. KR55; assembly: GCF_052245645.1. Taxonomy (NCBI): domain Bacteria; kingdom Bacillati; phylum Actinomycetota; class Actinomycetes; order Kitasatosporales; family Streptomycetaceae; genus Streptomyces; species Streptomyces sp. KR55. The sequence goes on from NZ_JBQQCE010000591.1 coordinate 1,113, forward strand.
CTGACTCCCTGTGCGCCACAGCGAAGGCCCCCCGGCAGCCGGGGGGCCTTCGCTGTGGCGCACGCGTCTCAGACGGTGGTGACGACCTGCTCGTAGGCCAGGCGCGGCGAGCGCGGGAACCAGGCGTCCGGGCCCGGCTTGCCGATGTTGACGACCATCAGCGGCGTGTGGTCGTCGTCCAGGAACTCCTTGCGCAGCCCCTCGGAGTCGAAGCCGTTCATGGGGCCGGCGGCCAGCCCGGCGGCGCGGACGCCGACGATGAAGTACGCGGCCTGGAGGGCGGCGTTCAGTCCGGCGGAGTTCTCGCGCGCCGAGCGCTCCGCGAAGAAGAGGTCCTTCGCCTGCGGGAAGTGCGGGAAGAGCTCCGGCAGCTCCTGGTGGAACTCGTTGTCCGCGGAGAGGATCGCGACCAGCGGGGCGGCGGCCGTCTTGGCCTGGTTGCCCTCGGCCAGGTGCTGGACCAGGCGCTCACGGGCCTCGGGGGAGCGGACGAGGGTGATGCGCAGCGGGGACTGGTTGAAGGCGGTCGGACCGTACTTGACCAGGTCGTAGATCGCCTGCACCTGCTCGTCGGTGACGGGCTCGTCGGTGAAGGTGTTCGCGGTACGGGCCTCGCGGAACAGCAGGTCCTGGGCGGCGCGGTCAAGAACGAGAGACATGGTGAACCTTCTGTGCATGAGTCCGATCCGGCGGCCGGATCGGCTGACGGACATGACCGTACGCGAATGAAGTTCAACGTTCAACCAAAAGGGTGGCGTGGTGATCCGCTTCACAGCCCACCCGGCCCCCGGTTACCCGGCGTCGCTGCCGCTCTTCTCCTCGTGCGCCGCCTCCTCGGCCAACGCCGCGTCCAGCCGGGCCCGCGCCCCCTCCAGCCACCGCCGGCACACCTTCGCCAGCTCCTCGCCCCGCTCCCACAGCGCGAGCGACTCCTCCAGCGTCGTGCCACCGGCCTCCAGCCGCCGTACGACCTCGATCAGTTCGTCGCGCGCCTGCTCGTACCCGAGCGCCTCATCCACCTTGCTGCTCATCCGCCCACCCTAGGACCTGACTCGACATCGACTCGTACGGCGAACTCGCCCTCGGCCACCCGGGCCCGCAGCCGCTCCTCGGCGGTCACGTCGTCCGGCGTGCGGACCGCGTGCCCGTCGGCCTTCTGCAGCACCGCGTAGCCCCGCTTCAGCGTCGCCGCCGGCGAAAGGGCCACCACGCGTGCGTGCGTATGGGTCAGCTCCGACTCGGCGCGGTCGAGGTGATGCCCCAGACACCGCCGCCCGCGGTCGACCAGCGACGTCACCTGGTCGGCCCGCTCGTCGATCATCCGGTGCGGATCCTCTATCGCCGGCCGTGCCAGCGCATGCGCGAGCCCGCGCTCCTCCCGCTCCACGAACGCCTCGACACACCGCCGCGCACGGTCGCGGAGCAGCCGTACACGCTCGAACTCCTCACCCACGTCCGGTACGACCTTCTTCGCCGCGTCGGTGGGAGTGGAGGCGCGCAGGTCGGCGACGTAGTCGAGGAGCGGGGTGTCGGGCTCGTGGCCGATGGCCGACACCACGGGCGTACGACAGGCGGAGACGGACCGGATCAGCTGCTCGTCGGAGAACGGCAGCAGATCCTCCACGCTGCCACCGCCCCGGGCCACGATGATCACGTCGACGTCGTCGAGCTCGTCGAGCTCCTTCACCGCCTGCACGACCTGCGGCACCGCGTGCACGCCCTGCACGGCGACGTTGCGCACCTCGAAGCGGACCGCCGGCCAGCGGTGCCGGGCGTTCTCCAGCACGTCCCGCTCCGCGGCGGAGGCCCGGCCGCAGACCAGCCCGACGAGCTGCGGCAGAAACGGCAACGGCCGCTTGCGCTCCGCCGCGAACAGCCCCTCGGCCGCCAGCGTCTTCTTCAGCTGCTCCAGCCGCGCGAGCAGCTCCCCGACCCCCACGGGCCTTATCTCGGCGGCCCGCAACGACAGCTGCCCCCGCGGTGCGTACCACTCCGGCTTCGCGAGGACGACGACCCGGGCGCCCTCGCTCACCACGTCGGCCACGGCGTCGAACACCTGCCGGTAACAAGTGACGCTCACCGAGATGTCGTACGAGGGATCCCGCAGCGTCAGGAACACGACCCCCGCGCCCGGCCGCCGCGACAACTGCGTGATCTGCCCCTCGACCCACACCGCACCGAGCCGATCGATCCACCCACCGATGAGCCGCGACACCTCACCGACAGGGAGCGGGGTTTCGGGGGACGTGTTGACAGCCATGCCGCGAGCGTAATGGCCGCCACCGACATTCCAGACTGTCCGGCGACTGTCCAGCCCGTCCGGCGATTGAGGACGAGGCCGTTCAGGCCGAAGCGGGGTCTGGGGGCGCAGCCCCCTGGGACGGGAAGGGATGGGGCGGAGGGGGCGAAACAACGCGAAGGCCCACGACCGGCACCGGTTCGGCCCCCAGAACGCGGCCTTACGATGGTGCCCATGACTGCTTCGCCTGGCCGCCGTGTCCTGCTCGCCGCCCCCCGTGGCTACTGCGCGGGTGTGGACCGCGCCGTGATCGCCGTCGAGAAAGCCCTGGAGCAGTACGGGGCTCCGGTCTATGTCCGCCACGAGATCGTCCACAACAAGTACGTCGTACAGACCCTGGAGAAGAAGGGCGCCATCTTCGTCGAGCGGACCGAGGAGGTCCCCCCGGGGAACATCGTCATGTTCTCCGCGCACGGCGTCGCCCCGACCGTCCACGAGGAGGCCAGGCAGGGCCGCCTCGCCACCATCGACGCGACCTGCCCGCTGGTCACCAAGGTCCACAAGGAAGCCGTCCGCTTCGCTGACGACGACTACGACATCCTCCTGATCGGCCACGAGGGCCACGAGGAGGTCATCGGCACCTCCGGCGAGGCCCCCGACCACATCCAGCTCGTCGACGGCCCCGGCGACGTCGAGAAGGTCGAGGTCCGCGACCCCTCCAAGGTCGTCTGGCTCTCCCAGACCACGCTCTCCGTCGACGAGACCATGGAGACCGTCGACGCCCTGAAGGAGAAGTTCCCGCAGCTGATCTCCCCGCCGAGCGACGACATCTGCTACGCCACGCAGAACCGCCAGCTCGCGGTGAAGCAGATGGGCGCCGAGGCCGACCTGGTGATCGTGGTCGGCTCCCGGAACTCCTCCAACTCCAAGCGGCTCGTCGAGGTCGCCAAGCTGGCCGGCGCCCGCGAGTCCTACCTCGTGGACTTCGCCGCCGAGATCGACGAGGCCTGGCTGGAGGGCGTGTCCACGGTCGGTGTCACCTCCGGTGCCTCCGTCCCCGAGGTCCTCGTCGAGGAGGTCCTCGAATGGCTCGCCCAGCGTGGCTTCGAGGACGTCGAGCTCGTCAAGGCGGCCGAGGAGTCCATCACGTTCTCGCTGCCGAAGGAGCTGCGCCGTGACCTGCGCGAGGAGGCGGCCGCGCTGATCGCGGAGCGCACGCGGGCGGAGGACCCCGCCGGGGAGTGACCGTCAGTGGTCCGTCGTAACGTGGTGACATGCAGATCTTCGGCGTGGACATCGGCGGATCAGGGATCAAGGGTGCCCCTGTGGACCTCGACAGGGGCGACCTGGCGGACGAGCGGTTCAAGGTGCTGACCCCGCACCCGGCCACGCCCGATTCGGTGGCCGACGGGGTCAAGGAGGTCGTCGACCACTTCGGCTGGACCGGACCGGTCGGCGTCACGTTCCCGGGCGTCGTCACCGGCGGCGCCACGATCCGCACGGCGGCGAACGTCGCCAAGAGCTGGATCGACACCGACGCGCGCGCGTTGCTCGGGGACCGCCTGGGCGGCGCCCCGGTGACGGTCGTGAACGACGCGGACGCGGCGGGCATCGCCGAGATGTCCTTCGGCGCCGGCCGCGACCGCAGAGGCACGGTCATCCTGCTGACCTTCGGCACCGGCATCGGCAGCGCCCTCTTCATCGACGGCGCCCTCGTCCCCAACACCGAGCTGGGCCACCTGGAGCTGCACGGCCACGACGCCGAGAAGCGCGCCTCCAGCAAGGCCAAGGAGGACCACGACCTGTCCTGGGAGAAC
>NZ_JBQQCE010000592.1:0-5093 GCF_052245645.1 Streptomyces sp. KR55
TCCCGCCCGCCGCAGCAACTCGGCACGCTCGTCCTCGGACAGCGTGATCTCCACAGCAGAAGGACCCGGATGCGACATACCAACAGACTACTTATTAACCCTCAGGATTTCTGGCGCATCACACTAGCCCTTCGAGTCCGGCTTCCAGTCCTGGACGAGGAGCCCGAGCAGCACCTCGTCCAGGAACTCGCCCAGCACCCAGGCCGAGGAGCGCAGCATCGCGGCGTTGTCCGACAGTGTCTCGATCTGCAGCCGCTGCAGGCCGCGCACGACGAAACCGTAGTGGCACAGCACGGCGACCACGTCGGTGCCGTAGCCCTTGCCGCGGGAGGACGGCAGCAGCCCAAGTCCGATGTGCGCGGACCGGTTGTGGTTGTCGATGCCCCACAGCGTCGCGGTGCCGATCAGTGTGCCGCCGTCCAGCTCCACCACGGAGAACTGGACGTGCCGCTGGTCCTTGTCGTCCACCACGAGCAGCGAGTCCTTCGAGCCGGGAGCACATTGCACAAACCCACTGCGCAAACCCACCACACCCGCGTCGACGCGCTGGTGCCGGCCGTGTCGGCGGGCTGCGCCTGGCTGATCGAACCCGGGGCCGAAGTCCCCGCCCGACGGCCGATCCTGACGCGACGCCTCAGTGACTGCGATGGGCCCGGTGGACTCAGTGGAGGCAGAGGCAGAACGGATGACCGGCCGGGTCCGCGTAAATCCGCCAGTTGGCCCCCGGGCGGAGCTGATCCGTCCGCTCCAGCACTGTCGCGCCGAGGGCGAGCGCCCGCTTCTCCTCGCCGTCGAGGTCGTCCACGTCGAAGTCCAGGTGGAGCTGCTGCGGGCGCTCCTGGCCCGGCCATTCGGGCGCTCGGTAGCCGTCCACCCGCTGGCAGGCCAGCGGCGTCCCCTCGAACCCGTGCACCTCGACCCAGTCGGGATCCTCCGGATCCGCGACCACCCGCCCGCCGAGCAGATCCGCGTAGAACTCCGCGAGCCGTACCGGATCGGCGCAGTCCAGCGCGACCGCCTGCAGCTTTCGAATCACTTCCGACACCCCTCGCTCTTCAGCCTCTTCCGCAACGCCCCCGTACGGGAGGGGTCGTACCCGCCGCGGCGGCGGGCATGCGCGGCGGTACGCCGGACCGCCGCCGCGCTTCACCGAAAGGGGAGGCAGCGGCAGGATCCGCCATCCGCTACGTGATGTGCCCCGGGTCCGGTGGAGTCATCTTGCTGGACAGATGGTGCTCCAGACACCCGAGGGGGCTCAGGACGCGATTTACGTTCTGGAGCCACACCGAATACTTCAATGACTCCGTGGTGTCCTCGTCGCCCGAAATAGCTGATTCGGCACGGCCGGTTTCAGGACCAGGCAATCTCGCCATGGCGGGAGAGGGAGCGTCCGGTGCCGGCGCCGGGCTCCTCGGTGGCGAGGGCAACGATCGCGTCCGTACCCTCCCTCGGTGACGGTTTGGGGGCCGCTGTGACCGTTGAGGTCGGTCGCGGTGTAGCCGGGGTCGGCGGCGTTGACACGGATGCCCTTGAGCCCCTTGGCGTACTGCGTGGTCAACATCGTCAGCGCAGCCTTCGAGGAGGTGTACAACGGCGCGACGACGTGCGACTCGGGCCGGTCGGGGTGAGGCCCCTTTCCTCGTTCTGGTCAGGACCGCCATGCGCTGCGCGCGCTGCTGCCAGCAACCGCCCCGGTGGGTGTATCCCAGTTCTCATCGATATCGATCACTTGCGGACGGACCGCTCGGCGATCCCCACGATGCGGTCGCTGGCAGGGACTACCAGGGCTGTCGCCCAGATCGCCACGGCGACCTTCGCGAACTGGATCATCACGCGCGGCGCCGGGACCGTCACCGACCGCCTGGCGGCGGCGATGGACGCCCTCTGAACGCCCTGGCGACCTGATCACGCTGGGGCCGTGGGGCGGGCGCGCACGAGCTCGGGGCTCGCGGATTGCTGTCGCTCACCCCGCTCCGGCGCATGCCTCCGCTTCTGCCAGATACCGCGCCACCGGGCCCAGGGTCAGCATGCCGCTGGCGGCGCCGGCGTGTTCTGCATGGGCATCGCGCAGGGCAGCCTCGGCGCGTGCGGCGATTCTGCGCTCGCCGAGGCGTACGGCGGCGCGGGCAGTCAGGCACCACAGTGCCTCCTGCATGTGGTCAGGCGGTGGTTCGGGCACCGCGGCGAGGGCGGCACGGGCCTGCTCGACCCGGTCCTGGGCGAGCAGTACGAGGGGTCGCGCCCAGGGTCGGTACGGGCCCCAGTCGAGGTGCGGATCGGTGGGCGCGGGCCGGTCGTGCAGCAGGCGCAGCCCCAGTAGAGCGAGCGGGAACAGGCCACGGTGCAGCCCCGGCATTCCGGCCGTCTGGAGGGCGTCCTCGGCAGCGCGGTAGTGCGCTGCGGCCGTGACGGCGGTCGGTCCGCCGGGTTCGGTGCTGCGGGCGGCCGTGGCCCGGGCCCGGAACCACCCGGTGAGGACGGAGACGAGAGGCGCCTAGGTGGTGGCGGCGAGCTGTTCGGCGGCCTCGGCGTGCGAGGCTGCGGCGTCGAGGTCGCCGAGGGATGAGGCGGATTGCAGGCGGACGAGCCGGCCGAGTACGGCGAAGTTCGGCAGCTCGTGCCGGGTGGCCAGGTCGAGGATCTCGGCGCCGGTCCTGTCCCGTACCGCCGCGAGCCCGGGGCGGGTGAAGGACTGCAGGAACACCCCGTTGAGGGCGAACGCCAGCAGGGCGGGATCGGCCAGGTCCCGTGCCAGCGCCTCGGCCTGCTGTGCCGCCTGTCGCGCGCGCTTCAGCTCGGTCCCGGACAGATCGGCGCTGCGGCTCTCGACGGCGACCGTGGCCAGGAGGCGGGCGACCAGGTCGGCGGGGCCGTCGGGGCCGAGTGCGGTGAGCGTGCGCTCGGCAGCCGCGACGACGGCGCGGGACTGCTCGGGGTCGTCGGCCCGGCTCCAGATGGCGGGCACGTCGTAGGCGCCGATGATCCGGGCGGTCAGGGAGAGGTCTCCCGTGCGTTCCGCTGCCTGGACGGCGGCGAGGCGGTCGCGCCGCGAGTGGACGAGGGCGTCGCCACCCGCCAGTGCGAGGGTGCGGGCCAGATCCACGGTGGTGCGCGGGCCGAGCCGGACACCAGGGCCGGTCCACGCGGTACGTGCGCCTTCGAGGGGCACGGACCCGTTGAGGATGTCCGTCTCCAGGCGCTGGAGGTCGGCACCAGGGTCGAGCCCGAGTTGATCAACGAGCATCGCGCGGGCGCGGCGGAGGGTGGCCAGCGCGTCGGCCTGGCGGCCCGCGCGGTGGAGCGCGCGGGCAAGGAGCGCCCAGGCCGGCTCGCGCCACGGATGTTCGGCGACGTGGGCACCCAGTTCGGCGACGAGATCGGCCCCCTCCCCGGCATCGAGGAGGATGCGGGCGCGCAGTTCCACCCCCTCCAACCTCAACTCCTCCAGTCGGGTCCGCTCGCGCTGCGCCCACGCGGAGCCGGTCACATCGGCGTAGGCGGGTCCGCGCCAGGCCGCGAGTACCGCGCCGAGGCCGGTCACCGCGTCGGGGGCGCGCCGAGCGCGGGCCAGGGTGTCCTGGAACCGATGGACGTCCACGTCCTCGCGCGGCAGGCGCAGCGCGTAGCCGGGACCTTCAGTGACCAGTACGCGCGGCGGATTGCGGGGCGGCCGGTCGGGTTCGAGGGCGCGGCGCAGCGCGGCGACGAACGTACGCAAAGCGCCCACGGCGCGGGCCGGCGGATCGGTCCACAGGTCGTCGACAAGGGTGTCGGTGGTGACCATCCGTCCCTCGGCGGCGACGAGCCGGGCGAGTACCTCGCGATGGCGGGGTCCGCCCAGGTCAACCGGGCTGCCGTCGTCGCGGAAGGCCCGCACGGCACCGAGCACGTCGATTCGCATGCCCCCATCCTCTGTGCCAGGGGTCGGCTGCGCCCAACCGTACTGATCGGCTGCTGATCGCCGTCGCCCAGGCTGATCCGGTCAGTCCCCACCAGAAGAGATGGCCTTTCATGACGCTCACCCTTCCCGGCTTCAATCACATCCGCCTGCCCGGTGCGGACGGTGTGGAGCTGGCTGCCGCTGTCGGCGGCAGCGGCAGCCCGGTCGTGCTGTTGCACGGTTTCCCCCAGACCCACCTGATGTGGCGACTCGTCGCCGAGCGGCTCGCCGACGAGCACACGGTGATCTGTCCTGACCTGCGGGGCTACGGCGCCAGCGACAAGCCGGCGGCCACCGACCCCGATGTGTACGCCAAGCGCACCATGGCCGCCGACATCGTGACCCTGGCGACGGCGCTCGGCCACGAGCGCTTTGCCCTCGTCGGCCACGACCGGGGCGCCCTGGTCGCCTTCCGGGCGGGGCTGGACCACCCTGAGGCCATCACGCACCTGGGCATCCTCGACATCGTGCCGACGCTCGACATGTGGAACGTCCTGCACGGCGCCTCGGCGGCGGTCGGCTACCACCTCTTCCTCATGGCGCAGCCGCCGGGCTTGCCGGAGGCGATGATCGCCAATAGTGCGGACGCGTTCTTCGGCTCGTTCCTCGACGCCTGGGCCAACGACCCGACCGCCATGCCGCAGGAGGTGCGTGCCGAGTACCTGCGGGCGAGCGCCGCGGCGGTGACGTCGATCGTCGCCGACTACCGGGCCTCGGCGGGCATCGACGTTGTGCACGACCAAGCGGACCTGGACGCCGGGTCGCAGCTGGCCATGCCCGTGACGGTCGTCCAGCAGGACTGGGGCGCGCAGCTGAGCTACGACGCTGCCGGGGTGTGGAAGGCGTGGGCGCCGGACCTGGACCACCGGTTGACCCGAGCGGGGCACTTCATGGCCGAGGAGGCACCCGACGAGATCGCGGCGGCGATCCAGGAGCTGCTGGCCCGCTGAGCCTCCTGTTCTCGACTCGTCGGCTGGACCACGGTCGGTCGGCGAGCCATAGGTTTTCGGCGATGGACCGGTCCCGGACGCTGTGATGGGCCAGGAACAGCGAACGATCGGTCCATTCCGGGCCCTTCGCGGGCGGAAGCCCGGACCGCACGGCAGGCTGGCTCACCGCTCATCATCCTCGTCGGCGTCGGCGGTTCCAGGGT
>NZ_JBQQCE010000593.1:0-5075 GCF_052245645.1 Streptomyces sp. KR55
GGATGAACGTCGCCCCGCCCAGCTGACCGGCCGCCTCCTCGTTCCGCGTGAGCAGCCCCAGGAAGATCCCGATCCACGTCGTCGCGAACCGGAACAGCAGCAACAGCCCCACGGCGCCCGCCGCTCCGAGCGCGGACCCCTCGATCCGCCACCCCACCGCGAGCCCGACCAGCAGGAACGGCACCGTCCCGATGGCCGTCACGACCAGATCCGCGGCTGCCTGCCCCAGCGGCACGGCGGCCCGGCTCACGGGCAGCGTCCGGAAGCGGTCCATCACGCCCCGGTGTGTGTCCTGGGCGGCCTGGAACATGCCGGTCATGATCCCGTTGGCGGCGGTCGCCACCAGCAGACCGGGCACCAGGAAGGACCGGTACTCCGCGCCGGGCATGGCCAGGGCGCTGCCGAAGACGTAGCCGAAGAACAGCAGCATGGTGACCGGCATGGTCTGGGTCAGGATCAGCAGCCCCGGATTGTTCCGGATCCGCCGCAGCTGCCGGCCCAGCATCGCGCCGCCGTCGTACGCCAACGTACTCATGCCGCACGCTCCTCGGTGAGCCGCAGGAAGACGTCGTCCAGGGTCGGTGGTCTGAGGCTCGCGTCGAGCAACGGCACGCCCGCCGCGTCGAGTTCGCGCACCAGGCGGGGGAGCGTGAGCGTGACGTCCCTGGTGACCGCGCCGACGGCGCGCCGCTCGTGGTCGAACGAAGGCTCGACGCCAGTGAGTTGATCCAGTACGGCCGCCGCCTTCACCATGACGTCGGCGTCCGTGACGACGACCTCGACGTGTGCCCCTATGAGTGCCTTGAACTGAGCGGGCGAACCCGTGTGCGCGACTCGCCCCCGGTCCACCAGGGCGATGTCGTCGGCGAGTTGGTCGGCCTCCTCCAGGTACTGCGTGGTCAGCAGCACGGTGGTGCCGCCGGCGGTCAGCTCCCGTACGGCGTCCCAGATCCGGTTGCGGCTGGCCGGGTCGAGGCCGGTCGTGGGCTCGTCCAGGAACAGCACGTCGGGGCGGCGGACGAGACTCGCCGCCAGGTCGAGGCGGCGGCGCATCCCGCCCGAGTACGTGGACGTCGGCCGGTCGGCCGCCTCGGCCAGCCCGAAGCGGTCCAGGAGCTCGCCGGCCCGCTCGGCCGGCCCGCGCACCCGGTGCAGCCGGGCGAACAGCCGGAGGTTCTCCCGGCCGGTGAGGTCGCCGTCGACCGAGGCGTACTGGCCGGTGACGCCGATCCGGCGCCGGACGGCTGCCGGCTCCCGGAGCAGGTCGTGCCCGGCGATGCGGGCCGAGCCGGCGTCCGGTCGCAGGAGCGTGGTGAGGAGTCGTACCGCCGTGGTCTTGCCCGCGCCGTTGGGGCCGAGGAGTCCGCAGACGGTGCCCTGCGCGACGGCCAGATCCAGTCCGCGCAGGGCGTGGACCTCGCCGAACCGCTTCTCCAGACCTTCACTAAGTACAGCGTACGTAGTAGTCATGGCCTGACCATAGCGCACTACGTACGGTGTACGTAACTAGGATGGTGGCCGAGGTGATGATCGATGGCGGGCAGAGCGGCCGAACCCGGGGTGATCTGGGCGCGACCTGAGCGGACGGGGCGAGGGCCGAAACCGGCGTTCACCCGTGCCGACATTGCGGCGGCCGCGGTGCGGATCGCGGACGCGGAGGGGCTGGACGCGGTGTCGATGCGGCGCGTCGCGGGCGAGCTGGGCTGCGGGACGATGTCGCTGTACAACTACGTCCCCCGCAAGGAAGACCTGTACGAGCTGATGGTGGACACGGTCAGCGGGGAGCACGAGCTGTGGGAGCCGAGCGGGGACTGGCGGGCCGACATGGCCCGAGTCGCTCACCAGACGCGTTCGCTGATGCACCGGCATCCCTGGATGACGCGGCTGATGTCACCGGTCTACGGCTTCAGCCCCAACGCCCTGCGCTACCTGGAGCACTGCCTGGCCTGCCTGGACCCGCTGGAGGCGCCCTACGGCATGAAGATGCAGCTCATCGGGATGCTGAACGGGTGTGTGACGTCGTATGTCGCGACGGAGCTCGCCAACGCCGAGCGGACCCGGTCCTTGCCGTGGTCGGCGGAGCAGGAGAACGCGGTGCGGATCGCCTACCTCGGGAGTCAGGTGGCCAGCGGGGCATATCCCAGGTTGGCGGCGGCGTTCGTGGAGGATCCTGGGCCGATCGATCTCGACGGGGCTTTTGAGTTGATGTTGAGCCGGATCCTGGACGCCTTCGAGTCCCGGAACTAGATCAGTGCGAACTGCCCCTCGGGGCCCTCTTCGTGATGATCGAGAACCGAGGCCGGCTTCCGTGCCGCCTCCGCCACCGGAAGCACCCCCGCCCTGCGCAGCTCGGCCGCCGTGATCGGCGCCGTCACTGTCAACTCCTTCTGCTGTGGCCGCAGTTCCGCCAGCAGTGCCAGCGCCGTGATCAGCTCCAGCAGCTCCGACGTCCACGCCTGCGGCCAGGTCGCCGGGCGGATCGCGGCCAGCGTGCCCGGTTCCGGTTCGGCGGTGCGGATCGCGAACCAGTGCTCCAGCACCCGCGTCCCGTCCACCTCGAAGTCCCACGCCTCCGGCGGTACCGGGGAGATGAGGCCCCCGTCCAGGTGCAGGGTCTCCTCGTCGCGGTCGTAGTGCAGGGTGAGCGGGCGGGAGGGGAGCGCGGCGCGGACGTACGGGCGGCGGCCGCCGGGTAGCTTGGGGCGTTCGCCGTTGCGGCGCATCAGCCACAGCAGGCGGTGGCCCAACCTGACACCCTGTGCCCAGAGTTCGGCGTCCTCGGTGAGGGGGACGGAGTGTCCGCCGGGTGCGTACCGTGCTGTCGCCAGTGCCCATGCGAAGACGTCCACCGGCTCCACCGAGTTGCCGAGACGTGCGCCCAGGTGCTCCACCAACCCCGGCGCCAGGTTCGGTTCCGCACCCCCGGGCCGCCGGTACAGCGGGCGGATGCGGCCGGGGCGGAGGACCGGCAGCAGGGAGGTCGCGAGCAGCAAAGGACCATCGGCGTCCGGTGCCGCCGTCGCCTCCACCGCGAAGATCTGGTGCTCGTCGGCCACCCGCCACAGCTCGGGCCGGGCCGCGTCGATCAGGCGGTGGTCGGGGATCAGCCACTGCTCGTCGAACGGGGCGTGCAGGACGCGTACCGGCTCCGGGCAGGGCCCCGTGGCGCGGAGCAGCTTCTCCGTGCCGGTCGACTGGCCGGGCAGCTGACCCACGGCCGAGTGCAGTGTGCGGGAGCGCGTTGGCTCCAGCAGCGCCTCCCGGTCCGGGCCCTCGGCCTTCACGAAGGCGTCCCAGCGGGCCTTCAGGGACGCCGCGTCGGGGCCCGTCGGCCACCCCCGGCCGAGCCGCGGCGGTGCGACGGACCACGGCATGAGGTCCGCGAGCAGCGGAGCGTCGTCGTGCGTCACGCTGGGCATCGTACGACGTGCCGCCGACGGGCAGTGGGGGGTCACAGAGGTCAGGTCAGGTGGCGTCCAGGGTCACCGTGAAGGAGAAGCGGTCCCCGCGGTAGTGGATGACGGCCACGTCCAGCACGCGCCCGGCCGTGTCGTAGGTGATGCCCGTGTAGTGCAGGATCGGGCTGAGCAGCGGGACGTTGAGGAGCCGTGCCGTCTCCGGGTCCGCGAGGCGGGCCTCCACGGTGTCCGTGATACGGCTGATGTCCGCGCCCACGATGTCCCGCAGCACCTTGGTCATCGGCCAGCGGACCAGGTCGTCCAGGTCGATGCGGTCGGCCAGTTCGGGACGGACGTAGTTGTGGGCGTGGTTGGTCGGCTCGCCCGTCTTCTCGTCGCTGCGCAGCCGGTGGTACGTCGCCACCTCGGCCAGATCCGGGAAGAACTCGGCGAGTTCCGCGGGCACGCGCGCGTGGCCGTGGTCCAGCAGCTCGGTCGTCATGCCGGACTGCTGGGCCACGATCGCGTCCACCGAGCCGAGCAGCCGTACGGGGGCGCCCCTGCGGGCGTTCGGCTCGATGAACGTGCCGCGCCGGCGGTGACGGGTGATCAGGCCCTCGTCCTCCAGCTCCTTCAGCGCCTGCCGCATGGTCAGCACGCTCACGCCGTAGTGCACCGCCAGTTGTTCCTCCGTGGGCAGGCGCAGCGAGTCCCTCGGCGAGCGGCCGAGGATCGAGGCACGCAGCGACTGCGAGACCTGGTACCAGAGCGGCAGCTTGCGGTTCAGGACGATGGAGTCCGGGGCGAAGGAGGTCACGGGGCCATCCGTACCGGCACGGGAATGTTCAGTGCAAGGGGCGGAAGTGCCGCTGCAGGCCCTGCCACACGTCGTCGTAGCCCTGCTGGAGGTGCTCGGCGCGGACCGCCTGCGGGGTCAGGGTCACCGGCCACCGGGTCTCGAACATGAACGCCAGCCCGTCGTCGACCTTCTGCGGCCGCAGCTCGGCGGCGCTGGCCCGCTCGAACGTCTCCCGGTCCGGGCCGTGCGCCGACATCATGTTGTGCAGCGAGCCGCCGCCCGGCACAAAGCCCTCCGCCTTCGCGTCGTACGCGCCCTCGACGAGGCCCATGTACTCGGACATGACGTTGCGATGGAAGTACGGCGGCCGGAAGGTGTCCTCGCCCACCAGCCAGCGCGGCGCGAAGACCACGAAGTCGACGCCCGCGAGGCCGGGGGTGTCGCTCGGTGAGGTCAGCACCGTGAAGATCGACGGGTCGGGGTGGTCGTAGCTGATGGTGCCGAGCACATTGAACCGGCGCAGGTCGTATGCGTACGGCACATGGTTGCCGTGCCAGGCGACGACGTCGAGCGGTGAGTGGTCGTAGGTGGCCGTCCAGAGGTTGCCGCAGAACTTGTTGACCACCTCGACCGGGCCGTCGACGTCCTCGTACGCGGCGACCGGCGCCCGGAAGTCGCGGGGGTTGGCCAGGCCGTTGGCGCCGATCGGGCCGAGGTCGGGCAGGCGGAAGGGGGCGCCGTAGTTCTCGCAGACGTAGCCCCGGGCCGACTCGTCGAGGAGCTCCACACGGAAGCGCACCCCGCGCGGGATCAGCGCGACATGGCCCGGTTCCGCCGCCAGCAGCCCGAACTCGGTGCGCAGCAGCAGCCCGCCGCGC
>NZ_JBQQCE010000594.1:0-5049 GCF_052245645.1 Streptomyces sp. KR55
TAGCCGGTACGGCCGTGGGCCCGGTTGCCGCCGTTGGCGGTGGCGATCGACTGGAACTGCGCCAGGTGCGCCTTGACGTTGCTGATCGGGATGTCGGGTGCCGCCAGGGCCCCGGGGCCGGCGGTGGACGCCCCGGTCCGGTCGGGCGTGGCCGAGGAGGCCGGCGAGGCGGCGAGCAGACCAGCCGCGGCCACGAGGGCTACGGTGCCCATACGTCTGGAGATGGTCCCGGGCAGGCTGGATCTCGGATGCGTCATGTGGGGAGCCGCACTTTCTCGTCGATGAGGGGAGTCGAGCGATGCCTGGATCGGTAATTGCCAGAGCTGTGCGGGTGCTGTGTGTGCCTGATGTTCAGTCAGGTGTTGATACACCGTCAAGGGCCATATCCGGTCACGGCCATCCGCTCAGCGGACACCCGGACAACGACCTCGGGCCGCTGACGCAGGACGCCCCGTGCCGTCATGCCCGGACCCGTCATCTGGAACGGCCTTCGGCGCACCGTTGTCCATCACCGTGGTGAGCCTGTGGGTGGTGTTCTCCCGGTGCAGGAACCGTGCCAGGGCCGTTCCGTAGGATCCGGTGCACTCCACTCCGGCACGGTGCAGGATGCCGAAGGAGCGGGCCCATGCGAGGAGTTGACGGTATCCAGCCGCGGTTGTCGGAAACCCCTGGTGGGCCAGGAGCACGCCGAGCACAGTGATCACTGCTGCGGCGTGCACGTCCTTGTGGGTGTCGACCCCGAGGATCACATCCTCCGCGGGCTGTTCCGCTTGCTGTGCGGGCAGGGCCGGCTGGGGCATGCTGGTGACGGTCACACG
This sequence comes from Streptomyces sp. KR55, assembly GCF_052245645.1. Lineage (NCBI taxonomy): Bacteria > Bacillati > Actinomycetota > Actinomycetes > Kitasatosporales > Streptomycetaceae > Streptomyces > Streptomyces sp. KR55. The sequence continues at coordinate 819 of NZ_JBQQCE010000594.1, forward strand.
GCTCCTTCATCGGCTGGGCTGGTGGCCGACGCCGGGCCGGGTGGGGGGTCAGAACTGTGATGGTGCCCTGTTCACGGCAAGGCCCCTATCGGGACACGCCCGCCGGTCCGGCGGCAGCAAGCATCCCCCGGGCCGGGCCGACAGATCGATTACAGGGCAGCTGAGGCCAGTTGTCGCACGGGTCAGGCTCCGGCCCCCGGCGGCACCCCACGAGTCTCACAGTTGTCGCAGATCACCACGATCGCCGGGGCGTGGGGGAAGGCCGCTGCCAGCTGCCGCAGCAGGGTGAGGAAGTCGGCGACCCGCCGGCGGCCGAGCCGGTAGCGGAAGGTGCCGGTGGTGACCTCCAGCGCGCCCAGCACGGTGAGCCGGCGGTTCTTGCCCGGGGTGGGGATGTGTGGTCGGCGGCCGGGCAGGGTTCAGCTGGCGCGGACGTGCGGCAACTGATCTGCGGTCGGCCCAGGTACCGGTGCAGCCTGTCCACGGTCCACGGCCCCGGCCGCTGAAGCAGCACGGCGATCCGCGCGGTCAGCCGGCTGCCGCCCAGCTTCGGCCGTCCGCTGCGGGGCCGGTCGTGCAGGCCGGCCACTCCGCTGGTGTTGAAGCGGCCGATCCAGCGGCGCACCGTGGCCGGGTCGCACTCCAGCAGCGCGGCGATCTGTGCTGGTGGCAGGCCCTGCAGCGACAGCAGCACCATCACCGCCCGTAACGCTGACCGCCATGGGCCCCGCAGCAGGTCGCGTAACCTTGCGCACTCGGTGGCGGACGCATTGGCGAACACGGTGGGCGGGCGCACACTGACCACAACCTCGCCGGGCGGGCGGACGATGGGTGACACCTCGATCGAACGCCCGGCGAGGGCCGTGCCAACGCCTCCCGCACCAGACGGCCTCAACCCCCGTTACGCGCAGCACTTCTGGAAACGCGCTTAGCGATAGCCCGGGCGAACAGGCGGGAGGGAAGATCGTGATTCTCTCGGCTCGCCTCAGCGCCAGGAACTACTGTCGCGAGCATGGTCGAACATGATGCCCTCAGCGCCACCCGCGAGGCCTACGACGCTGCTGCCCCCACCTATGCGCAGCTGTTCCGCGACACGCTGCGTGACAGTCCCCTGGACCGTGCGATCTTGAGTGTCTTCGCCGAGGTCGTACGTGCGAGTGGGGACGGTCAGGTCGCGGACCTGGGGTGTGGGCCTGGTCATATCACCGCTTATCTGGACGAGCTGGGGCTGGCGGCGTTTGGTGTTGATGCCTCTCCTGCGATGATCAAGCTGGCTCGACAGGCCTATCCGGGCCTGCGGTTCGACGTGGGCTCGATGGCCGCGTTGAACATCGCTGACGGCGTGCTGGGCGGCGTACTCTCACGTTGGTCCATCATCCACACTCCGCCGCAGGAACTCCCCGTCATCCTGGCGGAGTTCCATCGTGTGCTGGCACCTGGCGGCCACCTTCTGGTCGGCTTTTCGGCAAGCGATGATCCGTCTCACCCGACGCAGGTCTTCGATCACACAGTCGCGCCGGCCTATCGGTGGTCGCCTGATCACCTCGCCGCGATGCTGCGCAAGTCCGGGTTGGCCGAGGTAGCCCGGATGGTTCGTGAGCCCCAGCCCACCGACCGACGGCAGTTTCAGGAGATTCAACTGCTCGCCCGCAAAGCCTAGACGGAGGCCGCCTGACCGAACGCATGACCGCATCCAACCTGCCGGACAGGGAGCCGTCAGGCTCCAGGCGGCGGCTCATGATCAGGGCTCACCGTCCGTTCGAGCTCCGTTTTGGTCGAACAAGGGGACTCCGAGGAAAACCTTCGATGACCTGCACTCCTTGCGGGCATCAAGCTGGGCAAGCTTCTCCTCTGCTCCGGCGAGGCTGGGTCTGGCGGCCCGGCACGGCCGGGACATACCCGACGACGCGGGCGCGGCCCGCGCTTGGTGGCAGTCCGAGGCCCTCCAGCTCACGGGGGAACCTCAGACGCCCTGCAGTACGCCCCCGACCGCGCTGCCGCCGCCCGCCAGGCCCTCCGGGTCCTTCAGTACCTGTGTCTGAACTCTTCGGTCGTGCGCTCCGAACGGACGGTCCCGATTCCCTCCGCGCAGCGAGCCGGACAGGATCTGGACAAGACTCTGACCAGGCCGGACAAGCAACGACTGTCCGGGACAGCCACAAACTGTTGTTCCAGCTCGGCCAATGTCAGCAAGCTCGATACCGCAAGGAATCAAACCGAGCAAAGAGGGGGCCATAGGGCGGCCGTTCGGCCCGCCTCCCCTTTCGAGGGATGACGATGAGGAGTCGCATGCGCAGGAAGACCGCAGTGCCGGTCATGACAAGAGGACGATGGGTGGCGTACGTGCTCGCCACTCTGGCGTCGGCTACGGCTCTGGCGCTATCTCCGTCCGCTGCCAGCGCACGGGCAGCCGGCGATGTCTGGGGCTTGACCTTCGGGGACTGCTACGAGGCCGATGGGTGGTATGAGTGGACGGCTGCCGGGTCGGCTGGCGGCTACCCGAAGTACAACACTGACGGGGTAGTCACCGTCGGCCCGTGGGCGAACTGTGACAGCTGGATCGACGGCGCCGTCCTTCTGTACTCCGGCAAGAAGTGGCAGGGCGGATCGTGGACAAAAATCGACTGGAAGAAGCCCCCCTCGTCCGATGGGCTCGGCGAGAACGAAACCGACTACGAGCTCAAGTTCAGCAACGTGCGTGATATCCGCTTTAAGGTCTGCAACGTCCACGATGGCATCGTGGACGGGTGCGCCACCGTGTCCTGAGCCAGGGGCGATTGAGACTGACGGCAGCGTCGCCAGCGCAGGCAGCAGAGCAGACATCAGGGGTTGAGGAACAGAGGAGCAAACGCGTCGGATCGTGCGCCTGTACGCTCCGTGACCGTCCTACCGCAGACGATGCGCCGTCGTCTGTAACAGCACTGGGTGCCACCTGCCGGGACACGGCCGGGCCGGGTGCGAGGCGGTCCCGTTATCTGCGGTCTCGCGCTGCACTGCCGTTGCCGCACGATCCAACGCGGTTATTCCTCAACTCCGTTTGCTCGGCCACCGGACAGGCTCCCGATACAAATCCGGACAGGGCTCCCACTAGCCCGGACAACAGCGGGCTGTCCGGGACACCTCGTGTTCCGTGCCGGGCTGGCCGAGCAGACTCGTGTGTCGCCGCTCGGCTGAGCGGATGCGGTGGCCGCACGAGCCATACCTCAAAGGGAGGGGTTTCATGTTCAGCATCAAGAGAACGGCCGGTGTCCTAGTCGGCTTAGCCGGCGTGGTGATGGCCGCAGTGGCAACGCCTGCCGTGGGACAAGTGCAGGCCCCGGGAGTGACGAGTGCCAGCCCGGCGGGTGCACCAGTGGCATCGGCGGCCAGCTCCGACTGCAATGGCCTCGCAGATGACTTGACCTGCTACATGTACGGCGTGACGGGCACTTACCTTGGCTTGGGCGCTTGGCTGTCGGAACCCGCCGGAGCCAATGGCAATGGCGAGATCTACGCCGACGATGCTCTCTGTGACGGAGCAAACGGGATCATCACGGCGCTGTACAGGTCGAATGGCAGTCTGGTCAACCTGGTCAGTGACCGGGACTGTGGTGAAGGCCAGAGAGTCAACGCGGTGAAAGCGCCTTCTGCTGGAGGACCAGCCGAAGGCGAGGAGGTCCGGATCAAGGCGTGCAAGCTGCTCCCCGACGGGACGTGGAGGGACTGCGTCGAGGCCTGGGGCGTCAACGACTATTAACAGCGGGTCCGGCGGCTTCGAACGGGACCGCCTCGCGCTCTGGCCCGGCCGTGTCGCGGCAGGTGGTACCCAGTGCTGTTACAGACGACGGCGCATCGTCTGTGGATGCCCTTGACCTGGCCCAGCACCAGCTGGATCCACTTGTCCTTGGGATAGATGGCGGTGTGCGGGGCGAGGGTGCCCGTGATCAGCCGTCCGATCTCGACGACCTTCGTGCGGAAGGCCGCCTGCTCGTATTTATCCAGCTCCTCGGTGCTGGCGCCGAAGCGGTAGCCGTCGGCGAGCGTCCATATCAGGGGTGGCCAGCCCTCTTCAGCCGCCGTGTCCCGCAGCCGGGCGAGCCCGGAGCGGACCTGGCTCGGGGTGAGCCCGGTGGGGTTCACCATCTGTTTGAAGGACAGCCCGGCAGGGCGGGCCTCGAACAGGGCGATGCGGATCAGGTCGGCGTAGTGGGGCGCCTTCGGCGGCCCAGGCATCGCTTACTCGCCCCGAAGG
>NZ_JBQQCE010000595.1:0-5035 GCF_052245645.1 Streptomyces sp. KR55
GGTCAGCTCCGTGACGACCCGGACCCTTTCGGCCGGGGTGACGTGCTCGGTGACCGCTGGCCGCTTCAGCAGATCGGTGGCGACCTGCGCGGCGACTTCGTCGTCGCGGGTCAGGTCGGCCACGGCCTGGACCTTCTCGTCCACCGTGACCGGTCGGTCGACCCGCTGGCCGACGACCCGCTTCGCGCCGTCCGGCGTCCACTGCCTTGCTCCGGTGCGCGGGTTGAACGGCGCGTCCTCGATCGCCGCCCACCGCTCGTCCTCGTCCACGACCGAGGCCAGGATGCGGTGAACGGTGAACGACACGCCTTCCTTGCGCCTCCCCTTCGGCCACCGGTTGGCGGTGTAGCGCCAGTCTTCCACCGTCCGGCGCTCCACCCCGATGTCGTCCGCGAACAGCTGCAACGACTCCGTGACGGTGAATAGGTCGTCCGTGCCGTTCGGCATCGACCCGCCCACCGCCCTCATCGGCTCGATTTCCAGCGCCATGTCACCCAGGGCGAACTGCGCGCGGGCGACCTGCGCGATGAGTTCCTTGGCCTGGGTGACGAGCTGTTCGTAACGCTGCCGGGTGACGTTCCCGATCCGGTCGCTCACGTCGGCCATGATGACCACCGCCCTCGCCCGGATCCGGCTCGGCCACCACGACGTGATCGGTCAAAGGGGCGTCGGCCCCGGGCCCCCGTCCACCGTGACGCGGGCGCGACACGCCGGGGCAGAGCGTGAACCGGGGGCGCTCGAAGCACCAGCCAGACGCACCAACTACCCCGCAAAACAAGGGGTGTTCAAGGTGCTGACGAGGCGTTCGGCTACGGCGTTTCCGTAACGCCGTTCCGCGACGCCCGCCGCTGACGACAGGCCCGCACCCGGCAACGGTCCGAGCAGTACACCGCCGCCTTCGACCGCTCTACCCCCACGGTCCAAGACCTGCTGCAGACCGGGCACTCAACTTGCTCCCCCCGCTGCATCGCAGCTACCCGCTGCCGGGTCCGCTGAAGCCTGCGCCACCGCCGTGACCTGCACCGACCCGAGCAGAACACCGCCTCCGCCGCCATCGTCTGCGGCAGCGGATCACCGCACTCCCGGCAGTACCGCCGAGCCGTTCCGCCAGCCCCCACAACTCAGATCATCCAGGCGTACGCACCTCACAACCAGGGATCAAAAACACCTACTCAACCAGGTACGTGCTGACCTGGCGGCCCTGTTCAAGGCGCTGCCGTACTCGGTGGAGCCGATGGAGGCGTGGCAGCGCCCCGAGGGCTACTGGCTCGACAAGTGCCGTGCCTACCCCGACTCGCCCGGCTGGTCGGAGCAGGAGCAGAAGCAGGTCGACGCCCTGCGGGAACATGAGCGCGACCTCGCGGCCCAGATCGTCACCCACACGTTCTGGAGCGAGATGTCCGGACCTGAGCGGACCGCCGCTCGCGACAAGCTGAAGCATGCCTTCGAGGAAGACACGGCCCTGGAGGAGTAGTTGCCTCGCCCCCATTCGTCCGCTGCACGGAGGCGTGGTACCCGCTGTCAGCGACGGCTTCTACCGTCAGGGCATGACCACATCACCGCCCTCCTCCGACATGTCCTGGGTCCTGAAGGCCACGATCACGGCCGCGCGGGCCGCCGATGCCCGCTGGCAGGAGCAGCTGGACGTGCTCGGCACCGTACAGAAATGAGCCCTTGCGGGTGCCCGACGTTGTTGCACATCTTTGCTGGACACCGGACGTCGGGTCTGGCCGGGCGTATCGACGACCCCGCGCCGCCGTCCGAGAACCGATCGGTTGTTGGACAACGCCCCCTCGACGTCGACACGCACACGCGCATCGTGCAGTTCACCTCAACTTGAGCCGCAGCCGGTACGCCTTCTGCTTGCAGGCGTCCGAGCAGTACTTGCGCGGACGCCCCCTCCGCTCTCGGTCAGTCAATGGAACTTCCATGGGGTGCTCACAGAGCGCGCAACGAGGCTCGAACATCTCCTCCAGCCGCCACTCCCGAATCAGAGCACGCAACTCATCATCGATCAGAATCGTGGGACGGGGGCCGTCCAGGTCGAGCAGGAGGTCACGCAGGGGTCCGGAGTGCGAGGGGTGGCGCAACATGCTCATCGTCTTCGACCAACTGTTATTGAACGTATCCAGAGATATCTGTAGCTGCTCACAGACCAATCGCCACGGGGCGTCGTAGAGGACCAACGCCAAGAAGACAATCGCATCCGGCTTGCCGATGCCTCGGAGAGCATCGGCAAGCCCGCGGACGTGTTCGACACGAGGCCGCTGGTTCACGGATCAACCCTCCGTGCCGGAGCGGACTCAGCAGCAGGTTCAGTGCGCATGAGGACCACCACCGGCTCGGCTGGGGGTCCCGCTTCTTCAGGAGACCGCTGCGGCAGCGCCGGCGGGGGTGTGGGCCGCCCCCACGGAAGAAGCCCACACAGAGCGGAGATCACGTGAGCCAGCCCCAGCAGGGCAGTCGGGAGGTCCACCCGGTCGACACGCCGCAAGGCTACCCAAGCCACGGATGCGACCAGCAGCAGAACGGCCACCAGTACGGCAGCGGCGCAGAGCGCCAGCGAGACCGGCGCCTCGAAAACCGCGTCGGGAGAGGGAACAGACAGCAAGGTGGAGACCTCCGGGAACGAAAAAGGCCCCCGGGTGTGGCTCCGGGGGCCTGGCGGAAAAGAAAAAGGCCCCCGCTTCTAGATCAGAAGGAGAGCCTCAAACAGCATCAGGACACACTGGTGACGTCCTGGGAGGAGCTTCTCATGCTTCCGTCGTTGCGTCAACCACGCGTCTGCGCAGGTCAGTTGGGTGATGAGCGCATAACGCATTTCGTAACGGTTGCAGGCCCCCTCATAGGGGACTCAATAGGTCGGACCGCTCAGTAGACGCCCCCCTTCGCCTCGGCTTGTCAAGACTCTGCTGGGGGACCCAGCGGGCACACCCGGACACGGTGGGCGATTTACGGCCTCGGAGTGTTCGCGGCACCCGTGCCTGCCCGAGGCGACGCAGCCCGTCCCACCGAAGCGCCCGCCCCAGACGGCGGGGTCATGTGTCGACGAACTCCTTGAGCATCTCCTCCAGGTCGGCCAGCGTGTCGGCGACCGGTGTCCCGGAGCGGGCCTCGCGGATGGTGATGCACGTGGCGGTGAAGTCCGCGAGTTCGAGGATCAGGTCGAAGAACTCGCCCTGATCCCGGGCGAAGGTCGCCCCGAGTACTTCGGCTGCGCTCTCCTGGTCCGTCAGCAGTCCCCTGATCACGGGCAGCGTGTTCAGCTTCGCCTGCCCCGCCGCCCCGCGTTCGGCGGCTTCCTCGATGGCGGAGAGGAGTTCGTCGACCGTCTGCTCGGTTTCATCCGTGAGCACGAGCGCGATCCCGGTCGCAGCGACGCTCGCGCCGGCGGCGAGCAGGAAGATGCGGTCGGTTCCGTTCTCGTCCGCATCGGCGCGCGCGGCCGCCGACACGACCCGGCCGGCGGGCGAGTCGACGGGGCGCCGCGCGGTGCGGCTCGCCGGATTCATCGAGGCGCGGATCAGTTTCATGACAGGCTCGTGCCGTGTTGGAGTCCGGACACGGCCGGCCTTCATACTGTGCCGGTCCAGGAACTGACCGAGGGTCTCTTCGAAGTCGGGCGGCGAGGACAGGGTTTCGGCGATGGCCTGCCACCGGGCGGGGTCGTTCCCGCACAGCTGCAGCAGGGCGTCGGCGGCCGCAGACTGGTCCTTGCTGCCGAGCACGACGTGGGCGGGCAGCTGGCGCAGCAGGGCGTCGGTGCAGTGACGGGACTCCAGGATCGTGTACTCGACTTGGTACATGAAGGCGCCCCGGTGGCCCTTGATGGCCTCCAGCCAGCCCTGCATGACCGCGAGCGGGTCGTCGACGTCATCGAGTTCCTCGTCCGTCAGCACGCGCGGCGGTCCCGCGTACGGGTGGGCCGCCGCATGGTCGGCCGCGGCCTGCCTCAGCCACGCCGGGACCTGCTGCTCGTACGCCAGCAGCCACTGCACCTCCACGGGGTGCAGCCCCTCCAGGAGGTTCGTGATCAGGCTGCGGTCCAGGTGGGGGTTGCCGGCCAGCGCGGCCAGCGTGCCGATCCGCTGGTCGCTGCTCAGCAGCAGCTTCGGAGAGGGCGGCTCGCCGTCGTCGAAGGCGTAGCGCCGCTCGATCGCGGTGGGTTCGGGAAGGCGGGCGACCAGCGTGCACATCGTGCCCAGGACGTCCGCGTCGTTGCTGGTCACGGCCAGATCCTCGGCCAGCCCGGTCAACTCGATCGCGTAGTGGCGGACCTGGGGGTCCGTCACGGCCTGCACCAGGTTGCTGCGTGCCAGGCAGGCGGCCGCGGCGTCGTGCAGCTGTGCGGCGGCCAGCTCTTTCAGGCGCGGGTGGCTGGCCACCCGCTGTGCGATCGTCCGTAGCCGCCGGCGCTGGGTGCGCTCGGGCAGTGGCAGGTCGGCCCACTCCGGCAGGCACAGCGCGGGCACACACGCCGCGAGGACTTCGTCGCTGATCTGCGCGGTGTCCACGCTGTCCAGGAGCGCGTGCCGCACCGCCTGGCCGTGGACGGGATCCTCCACGAGCTCGGGCCACCGCTCGGGGCAGCGTTTCAGCAGCAGCCCACACACCGAGTACGCCGGCCAGCCCTCCGGCTGCCAGTAAGGGGTGTTGCGCGGCTGGCTGTTTGCGGTGGCGAACGCCTCAAGTCCGGCCGTCACGATGGTCAGGCTGCGCCGCACCAGGGCGTCCAGCAGCCAGTCGGGCGCCTTTGGGGTCGGCAGCACCGGCTCCTCCGGCTGCGGGAGCCCCGCCGACATCTCGACCGCGACCAGCGCCGACAGCTCCAGCGTTTCGATCACCTCCAGCGCCGCGGCGCGGAGGTCGCGCCGCGCGAGCGAGACGATCAGGTCCGGGGTGGCCTCGTGGTGCCGCAGCACGCCCGGGAGGTCGGCCGGCCCCAGCAGGCCCCGCCGGATGAGCGCGTTGACATGGTCGGCGGCGGCCGTCGCGACGATCCGGTCCCGCAGGTTCTGGTCCGACAGCTGGGCGA
>NZ_JBQQCE010000596.1:0-5015 GCF_052245645.1 Streptomyces sp. KR55
CCGGTTATCAGGCCATGCTGCGCTACCGCGCGCAGGACGGCTCCGAGCAGCAGCTGATCCGGCGTTCCGCGCCGGGTACGCCGCACCCGGAGTGGCAGATTTTCCACGAGCTGCGGGCGATGAACGTGCCGCCGGACCAGGTGCTCGAGCTGCACACCGAGTTGGAGTCGTGTGAGCTGCCGGGTGCGTACTGTGCGCGGATGATCCGGGAACAGTGGCCGCAGGCGCGGATCACGAGCATCGCTCCGTACGGCACGGATCACGCGAGCCGGCAGCAGGGCATGCAGCAACTCCTCGCCCACCAGGGCGAGTTGCACCAGGTCGCCGACGGCCCCGCGCGCCCGGCCCCGGTGCGGGCGCCGCTTCCGCCGGTGCAGCCGGGGCCGCCGGTTCCGCCGGAGGGTGTGGCGCAGGAGCTGGCGGGGGCGTTCGGGCCGGGGGTCTTCCGGTTCGAGCAGGCGGCGGTGTCCCGGCAGGGGGTGCCGCCGGTGGTGGCGCAGACGCTGGTGATGGCAGGGCTGCCGCTGGACATGGGGCCGTTCTTCTGGGCGCAGGCCCAGCCGGGGCGGCCGGTGCCGACGCTGGCGGAGCTGGCTGCCGAGCGCGGGGTGCAGCCGGCGTCGGACGCGGGCTCGTACCTGGTGATGGGCAGCGATTTCGGCAAGGCGATCTGTGTGCAGTACGGCACGGCGAACATCGTGGCGGTGCCGGTGGAGGCCGGTCCGGGTGGTGCGCCGGTGCCGCCGCAGTTCGTGAACACCGGGCTGCCGGAGTTCGTGCGCTGCATGGCGCTGCTCGGGCGGATGTGGCGGCTGCGGTTCGGGCTGAACCAGGAGCAGGCGGGCCGTTGGACCGTCGACTTCCAGGCCCAGTTGGCCTCACTCGATCCGGCGGCGCTGGGTTCGCCGGAGAGCTGGTGGTCGGTGCTGCTGGAGCAGATGTGGGACGGCTTGCTGTGACCCTGGGGTGACGACAGGACGTGTGAAAGGGCCGGGCCCGGTCGTGTGACCGGGCCCGGCCCTTTGTTTACGTACCTTGTGCGCGGAGTGTCGCGTTATGAACGCTTCCGTCTGATCCATCAAGATGTGCGCGACATGGACGTCCTTCAAGGGGTTCGAGGGGTTCTGGAATGAGCAGCGCATCGGTGTCGTCGCATGGCTTCGTGACCGTCCGGGGGCGCGGTTATCGCCCCGAGCAGGTCGACGCGTACGCCTTCGCGCTCTCCGTGGATCGCGACGCCGCCTGGGAACGCGCGGCCCGCCTCACCGTGCTGGCCCGGGAGATGGAGGCGGAGGTGGAGCGGCTGCGGGAGACGGTCGAGCAGCTGCCTCCGCAGACGTACGAGGCGCTCGGGGAGCGCGCCCGGCTTCTTTTCCAGCTCGCACAGGAGGAGGCGGCGGTCCTGCGCGAGGAGGCGCGGCGTGCGGCGGACGAGTGTGTTGCGGATGCCGAGTCGCGCGCCCTGGAGGTGCGCCGGACGGCGCAGGAAGAGGCCGATGCGCTGCGCGCGGATGCCGAGGAACGCGCCCGTCAGCGACTGCTCACGGCGCAGGCCGAGGCCGATGAGCTCCGGGTCACCGCCCGGCGTGAGGTGAAGGAGAGCCGTAAGGAAGCCGTCGCCGCATTGCGTGAGGTGCGGCAGCGCACGGCGGCGATGCTGGCCGAGCAGGAGAAGGAGCACGCCCAGCGGTGGGCGTCCGCCGAGCAGGAGGCCGAGGACAGCACGGCCGCGCTGGATGCGCACTTCGCCGAACGGATGGCCCGCGCCGAGGCCGCGCTGTCCGAGGCGGAACAGGGCCTGGCCGCCGCCGCGGAGTCCGACCGGCACTGGCAGGAGCAGGCCCAGGCCCGGGCCGACGAAGTTCTCGCGGAGGCCCGGGCCGAGGAGGACCGTATCGAGCGGGAGACGGAGGGGGTGCTGCGGGAGCACGGGGAGCAGTGGGACAAGGTGCAGGCGCACATGGACTACGTACGCAGCAGTCTCGCCAAGCTGATGGCGAACCGTGCGCAGGCGGAGTGACGTGAGGGCCGGCCGGCCTCACCCCCTGCGCCGCACCGCGCCGGCCAGGATCCACCCCTCCACCGCCTCGTACTGCCGGCGCTGCTCCTCCGACTTCTGCCGGCCGGAGACGAGCGTGCCCAGCCAGCCGAAGGCGAAGCCGAGGGGGACGGAGATCAGGGCGGTCGTGGTGAACGGGAAGTAGTTGAAGTCGGCCTCGGGGAAGGCGGAGACGGGGGACCCGGAGACGAGGTTGGTGCCCGGCATCAGCAGCAGGACGGACAGGGAGCCGCCGATGAGGGTGCTCAGCAGGCCGGTGCGGGTGTAGCGGCGCCAGAAGAGGCTGTAGACGAGGGCGGGGGCGAGGGCGGAGGCGCCCAGGGAGAAGGACAGCGTCACCAGGGGTTGCAGGCTGCGGTGCTGGACCAGGGTCGCCAGCAGGATGGCCGGGACGCCGACGGCCAGGGCGGAGATGCGGGCGAGGGCCATCTCACGGTGGGCCGACATCTCCTGTACGCGGCCGGCGAAGACGTCGTGGGCCAGGGAGTTGGCGCAGGCGAGGATCATGCCCGCGACCGAGGCGAGCACCGTCAGGAACACCGCCGTCGTGATCGCCGTGAACAGGAACGTCTCGGCCGTGGACACGGCCGGGCCGAACGCGGCCTGCGAGCCCAGCAGATACGCCGAGTTCCCCTGAGGGTCCGCCCCGGCGATCGTCTCGCGGCCGATCAGCGCGGTCGCGCCGACCCCGACGACCGTGATGACCAGGACGAAGACGACGACGCTCGACACCGCCCAGGACATGGACCGGCGCACCTGGCGGGCGCTGGACGCCGTGTACATGCGCATCGTGACGTGCGGCAGGCAGGCCGCACCGAGGACGACGGCCAGCTGGGAGCTGATCATGTCGAGGCGGGGGGCCGGGCCGCCCGCGAACTGCAGCCCGGAGCTGAGGAAGTCGGACCCCACGCCGCTCTGCTGCGCCGCCCGGTCGAACAACGCGGCCGGATTCCAGTCGAACTTGTTCAGGACGAGTACGGCCACCACCGCGCCGGACCCGAGCAGCATCACCATCTTCAGTGCCTGGATGAGAGCGGTGCCCTTCATCCCGCCGATCGCCGCGTAGCTGATCATCAGGACGCCGAGCCCGATGATGCAGCCCGTCTTCAACTCGTCGCCGGAGAAGCCCAGCAGAAACGCCATCAACTGCCCCGTGCCCGCGAGCTGCACCAGCATCATCGGCAGCAGCGCGGCCAGCGTCACCGCACAGGCGGTCACCCGCACACACCGCCCCGGCATACGGCGCGCAAAGGCATCCCCCATCGTGAAACGCCCCGCGTTCCGCAGAGGTTCCGCCAGCAGGAACATCAGCAGCATCAACGACAGCGCCGTACTCAGCGCGAGGACGATCCCGTCGTAGCCGTACAGCGCGATCACCCCGCCGGTGCCCAGCACGGTCGCGGCGGAGATGTAGTCTCCCGCGATCGCCAGGCCGTTGCGCATGGGGGACAGGGAGCTGTAGCCGGTGTAGAACTCGTCGAGGTCGTCCCGGTCCGGGCCGGTCATCACGCACAGCAGCAGCGTGATCGTGACCACGGCGGAGAAGGCGACGAGGGACATCGTCTCCGCCGACTCGCTGAATCCGGTCATCGTGCCACCCCTCGCTTCGCGTCCAGCCGGGCCTGGTGGCGGATGCGCTCCGCGAGCGGGTCGACGCGGCGCCGCGCGGTGTGCTCGTACAGCCATATCGCCAGGCAGGTGATGGGCAGTTGGGCCAGCCCGAGCAGCAGCCCGACCTGCAGACCGCCGATCCCCTCGCTCGTCATGAACCCCGGCGCGTACGCCGAAAGGATGAGGAACAGCACGAAGTAGCCGAGCGCGGTGAGCGTCGCCACGCGCCGCTGCCAGCGGTAGGCGCTGCGCAGGATGCGCAGGTCGCTGTGGTGCCCCAGCGGGGCGTGGACCGGCCTTCGCCGGGGCTCGGGTTCGGGCGGGGCAGCGGGTTGCCACGGGTACGTCGGGGACGAGTACCGGGGCGGGTGTGGGGAGTTCGCCGGATACGGGGACTGGGGCAGGTGCGAGCGGTGCGGCGGGTACGACGAGTACGGGTCGGACGACATCCCGTTGCTCCTTGCAGGCTCGGGTCCGTGGCGGCGGACCGCAGGGAGTGGGGGGTGAGCGGGCCACGCACGCTACTCGGAGGGGCGGGGACGCGCGACGCTTTGACCAAACTGAGTGGTCGGTATGCGCTTACTTCGATGAACTGCGCGGTTCCCCACACAGTTACCCGCGTTAACTCCGACTTTTGCCGGCCGGGGCAAGGTCCTGAACGAGCGAGCCGGATGTCTTCAGTGGTCCTTGAGGACCGGGAAGCGGCGCGGCGCCAGCACCAGCAGGACCAGGAAGGCGAGCGCCGCCGCGCACGCCGCGCCCAGGTACACCGCGTGGACCGCGTCCGCGACGGCCCGTCGGGTCGTTTCGGACGCGGCGCCCGTGCTGAGGCCGTGGGCGATGGCGTCGAGGTCGCCGGCGTCGCCGAGGCGGCCGGCGAGGACGCCGTTGGCGACGGCGCCGAAGACGGATGCGCCGAGGGTCTGGCCGGTCTGCCGGCAGAAGAGGATGGACGCGGTGGCCGTGCCGCGTTCGTCCCAGCCGACGGTCGACTGGACGCCGACGATGAGGGGAAGTTGGAAGAGGCCGAGTGCGGCCCCGAGGAGGAGCATCAGGAGGGCCGGCTGCCAGGCCTCGCCGGGGTACGGCAGGAGCGGGAAGGCCAGCAGGATCAGGGTCGCCGTGCCGATGCCGAGCATCGCCGTGTTGCGGAAGCCGATCCTGCGGTAGACGTGCTGGCTGAGCGCGGCGGAGACGGGCCAGCTCAACGTCCAGACGGACAGGACGAATCCGGCGGCCACGGGGCCGAGGCCGAGGACGGACTGCGCGTACGTCGGCAGGAACACGGCGGGGGCCACCATGAGCAGGCCCAGCGCCCCGAGGGCGAGATTGACCGCGGCGATCG
>NZ_JBQQCE010000597.1:0-5003 GCF_052245645.1 Streptomyces sp. KR55
TGCCCGGCCTGTCCCCCGGCGACCACGACGCCTGGCGTGCGGGTCCCCTGCGCGCCGAGGACGTCGAGAGCGTCCGCCGGCTCGCCGCCGCGATGCCGCCCGAGGCCCACGCCGTACCGCTGGGCACCACCGAGCCGCTGCGCCTGCCCGCACCGGAGCGCCTGCTGCGGGCCTTCCTGGACGCGGCGGCCGACGCACTGCCCCGCTCCCCGGCTGCGTCGCTCGTCACGGGCGGTCCGGCCTACGCGGCGCATGAGCCGCAGCACCTCCCCGGGCAACGGGCATGGGCCGCCGATGTCGCCGCGGGTAACGACGCGGGCGTACGCATCTCGCTGCGGATCGAGGTGCACGGTCTGGCAGCCACGGGACCGGACGAGACGGAGCCGGCCTTCCGGGCCGTGCTCCAGGTGCACAGCGTGAGCGATCCCTCGCTGGTCGCGGACGCCGCCGAGGTGTGGGCCGGGACGGATGCGACGAGCCGTGTCCTCGGTCCGCGCGCGCGGATGGACGCCCTGCTCTCGCTCCGTCGCGCCGCCCGCGCCTGGCCGGCGCTCACCCCGCTGCTCTCAGCCGCCGTGCCGGATGCCGTCGAACTCGCCGACGAGGAGGTGACCGAGCTGCTCGGTGACGGTTCGGCAGCCCTCGCCGGTGCCGGGGTCGACGTGCACTGGCCCAGGGAACTGGCCCGCAAGCTGACCGCACGTGCGGTCGTCGGCCCCCCGGACGACGAGACGGCTGCGCACCGGCTGTCCTCGGACACGCCGTCGTTCCTGTCCGCCGATGCACTGCTCGCCTTCAACTGGCGGTTCGCGCTGAGCGACCAGCGGCTCACCCGCGCGGAACTGGACCGTCTCGCCGAGGCGAACCGGCCGGTGGTGCGGCTGCGCGACCAGTGGGTCCTGATCGATCCTCAGGAGGTGCGCCGCGCCCGCGCGCAGCAGGACCGCAAGGTCACGCCCATCGACGCGCTCGGCGCCGCGCTGACCGGCTCGACGGAGGTCGACGGCCGCCGGGTCGAGGTGCAGCCGACGGGGTGGCTGGCCGCGCTGCGTGAGCGCCTCGCGGACCCGGAGCGGCAGGAGCCGGTCGGGCAGCCCGCCGCTCTCGCCGCCGAGCTGCGCGACTACCAGCGGCGGGGCCTGAGCTGGCTGGCCCGGATGACGTCCCTGGGGCTGGGCTGCTGTCTCGCCGACGACATGGGGCTCGGCAAGACGATCACGCTGATCGCCCTGCATCTGCACCGGCAGACCGACCCGTCGGCCGCCGGTCCCACGCTCGTGGTGTGTCCGACGTCCCTGATGGGCAACTGGCAGCGCGAGATCGAGAGGTTCGCGCCCGGCACGCCCGTGCGCCGCTTCCACGGCTCGCGGCGTGCCCTGGACGACCTGGCCGACGGGGAGTTCGTCCTCACCACGTACGGCACGATGCGCCTCGATGCGGGTCGGCTGGCCGAGGTGCCGTGGGGCCTGGTCGTGGCGGACGAGGCACAGCACGTGAAGAACCCGTACTCGGCGACCGCGCGTGCGCTGCGTTCCATCGGCGCACGCGCGCGCGTCGCGCTGACCGGCACACCGGTGGAGAACAACCTCTCGGAACTGTGGGCCATCCTCGACTGGACGACTCCGGGACTTCTCGGCCGCCTCGGCACCTTCCGCACGCGGTACGCGCAAGCCGTGGAGAGCGGCCAGGACCCGGCTGCCGCGGAGCGGCTCGCCCGGCTGGTCCGCCCGTTCCTGCTGCGCCGACGCAAGTCGGATCCGGGGATCGCGCCCGAGCTGCCGCCGAAGACGGAGACCGATCGGGCCGTGTCGCTCACCACGGAGCAGACAGGACTGTACGAGGCGGTCGTACGCGAGACGCTGGCGGAGATCTCCGGCGCCGACAGCATGGCGCGGCGCGGTCTGATCGTGAAGCTGCTGACCGGCCTGAAGCAGATCTGCAACCACCCCGCGCAGTACCTCAAGGAGGACCGGCCCACGATCGCCGGACGCTCGGGGAAGCTGGAGCTGCTGGACGAGCTGCTCGACACCATCCTCGCCGAGGGAGCGAGCGTCCTGGTCTTCACGCAGTACGTGGCGATGGCCCGCATCGTCGAACGGCATCTGTCGGACAGAGGCGTGTCCTCGCAGTTCCTGCACGGCGGAACGCCCGTGCCCGAGCGCGAGGTGATGGTGCGGCGCTTCCAGGACGGTGAAGTCCCCGTCTTCCTGCTGTCGTTGAAGGCCGCCGGCACGGGGCTGAACCTCACGCGGGCCGAGCACGTCGTGCACTACGACCGCTGGTGGAACCCGGCCGTCGAGGCGCAGGCCACCGACCGGGCGTACCGCATCGGCCAGGACCGGCCCGTGCAGGTGCACCGGCTGATCGTCGAGGGCACGATCGAGGACCGGATCGCCGACATGCTGGACCGCAAGCGGGAACTGGCCGACGCGGTGCTCGGCTCCGGCGAGGCGGCGCTGACGGAGCTGACGGACGCGGAACTGGCCGATCTGGTGGAGCTGAGGGGGACCACACGATGAGCCGTCACGACCACGGACACGCCGACGGGACAGAGCGCACGTTCGCCGCGTTGCCGCCCACGCGCGGGAGGGGTTTCGCGGTGACGTGGTGGGGCCGTGCCTGGCTCAGGGCCCTGGAGGACGCGGCCCTGGACGCCGAGCAGGTGAAGACGGGCCGTCGGCTCGCGCGCGCGGGAGCCGTGGGCGCGATGTCGGTGCGGCCGGGCCGCATCACCGCGGTCGTCCAGGACCGCGACGGTACGGGGCACCGGGCCGACGTGCTGCTGGAGGAGCTGTCCGCAGAGCAGTGGAACCGCTTCCTCGAGATGGCGGTGGAGCGGGCCGGGCATGTCGCCGCGCTGCTCGACCGGGAGATGCCGCCGCACCTCGTGGAGGACGCGGCGGCGGCCGGGATCGAACTGCTGCCGGGCATGGGCGATCTGGAGCCCGAGTGCGACTGCGACGCCTGGGACCAGTGCGGGCACACGGCAGCGCTGTGCTACCAGACGGCGCGACTGCTCGACGAGGATCCCTTCGTTCTGCTGCTGATGCGGGGGCGGGGCGAACGCGCCCTGCTGGACGACCTCCAGGACCGCACCAGCAGGCCCGCCGAAGAACCGGTCGAGCCGGAGGGACTGGACGCCGCGGAGGTCTGGGCGGCGGGCGACATCCTGCCTCCGCTGCCCGACCTGCCCGAACTCCCCGAGCACCCTGGTCTCCCGCCCTCTCTGGACACCGAGGCACCGCCTGCCCCAGGGGTCGACCCGGCCGCCCTGGAGTTCCTGGCGGCCCGGACCGCCGTGGCGGCGCATCGGATGCTGGCCCAGGCGCTGCGGCCGACGGCTGTTCCGGAAGCGGAACTGACGGTCGCGCAGGACGCCGTCCGGCTGGCTGCGGGGTCTCCTGAGGAGGCGGTGGCGGACCGGCTCGCCGACGGTGCCGGGCGCGGCCGGGACGAACTCGCGTCGGCCGTACGCGCCTGGCAGTACGGCGGTGTGGCCGGACTGTCGGTGCTCGAGGAGGAGTGGGCCGTGCAAGGGGAAACCCTCGCACGCGCGCGTGCCGCCCTGGAGGCGGCCTGGGACGACGACGAGCGGCCGACGCTGCGCGCCAGGGGCAACCGGTGGACGGTCGTCGGCGCGCCGAGCCAGCTGCGGCTGGGCGGCGACGGCCGCTGGTGGCCGTACCGGAAGGAGCACGGCCGCTGGGCACCGGCGGGAAGCGGGGTCCAGGATCCGGCCACGGCACTGGCCGCGGCGGAACAACCGGCCGCGGAAGACGCCTGATCGAACCGGACGTCGGCCGGACCGGCGGCCGATGTCCGGCGTTCACCGGAGCGTCGTACGTCGTTCCCCGTGGGGTTCAAGTCTGGCCGCTGTCACCTAACTTGGTCCATCAGGAGGCCCGATGTCCCCGCACGCCACCGGCCGGCGCCGCGTCCACCGTTCCGTCGCGACGGGCGTCCCCCTCGCCGTGATCGCCGCTCTGCTGGCGGCGGCTCCGGCCACGGGCGCCCCGTCCGAGGACGCGCGCGTGATCCGCACGGCGACACTGGGCGACCTGTCGCTCGACGCGTTCAGCAACGCGCTGCTGCCCGGCACGGTGGCCGACGACCGGGGTGTGGACCTCGGCGGCATCGGCAGCGACATCCACCCGGCGGGCCGCAAGGGCGAGTTCTGGACGGTCACCGACCGCGGGCCCAACGGCCAGATCAAGGTGGACGGCAAGAATCGGCGGACGTTCCCGGTGCCGGGCTTCGACCCGGCGATCGTGCGGATCCGGGTCTGCGGTGACTCGGTGCGGGTGCTGGACGCGATCCCGATCACCACGTCCTCCGGGAAGCCCGTGACCGGCCTGTCCAACCAGGAGGGGCGTGACGAGGCGCCGTACTCCTACGACGCGAAGACTCCGCTGTCGTACGACCCGAACGGGCTGGACACCGAGGGCATCGTGCGGGCCGAGGACGGCAGTTTCTGGCTCGTCGACGAGTACGGGCCCTCCCTGGTCCATGTCTCCGCGCGCGGGAAGGTGCTCACACGCTATGTGCCGGAGGGGCTGAACCTCACCGGCGCGGACTACCCGGTCGTGGAGGCGCTGCCGTCCGTACTGCTGCACCGGAAGACCAACCGTGGCTTCGAGGGGCTCGCGCTGCTGCCGGGCGGCGACCTGGTGATGGCGGTGCAGAGCCCGCTGTCCCTGCCGGACAAGGACGCCGGAGAGGCGTCGCGCACCACCCGGCTGTTGCGCTTCTCACCGAAGAAGAAGGCCGTCACCGCCGAGTACGCGTACCGCTTCGACCCGGTGAACGTCGTCGATCCCGGCGAGGACGACACCTCCGAGCTCAAGATCTCCTCGGTGGTCGCCGTGGGCGGTGACCGTCTGCTGGTCGAGGAGCGCACCGACAAGGCCGCCCGGCTGCAGCTCGTGCGCCTGGACCGCGACGCGAACATCCTGGGCGGCGCATGGGACGACGACGCCACGTCGCCGTCCCTGGAGCAGCTCGAC
>NZ_JBQQCE010000598.1:0-5000 GCF_052245645.1 Streptomyces sp. KR55
CCCACCTGATGGCGAGCCTCACCGCCGCCCGGCTGCTGGAGGGCGAGGACTACGCGGTACGGCTGGCCGGTGGTGGCATGCGGGACGTCACCCGGATCGCCGCAGGCGACGCCGCGCTGTGGACGGACATCCTCGCGGCCAACGCCCCGGCCGTCGGCGCGCTGCTCGCCGAACTCACAGCCGACCTGCAGCGAACGGCCGACGCACTGGCCCGACTCACCGATGGGACACCGGAACAGCAGGGCGGTGCCCTGGCGGACCTGACCGACATCCTGCGCCGCGGCTGCGAGGGCCGGGCCCGCATCACGACCGCATACGGCGGCGGAGGAGCGCCCTCTGCCACCTCGCTCTCGGTCTCCATCGGCGGCCCGGACCGCCGCCTGGGGCGGCTGCTCGAGGATGTGAGCGAGGCACGGGTGGATCTGGAGGACATGGCGTTTCCGGATCTGGCGGCGCCGCAAGGCTCGGTCGAGCTCCTGGTCGCCCCTGACGCGGCGCGCCCACTGACCGACGCCCTGCTCGAGCGAGGCTGGGCGGTCCGCCGGCGACCCTCCGCCGTACCCGTTACATCCACCCAGCCATGACGGGGATTGGTTCTCTCTTGTCCTTGAATTCCGACGAGTTCATGAATTCCGACGTGTCCGCGAATCCCGATCCTGACCGTGCCGGCGAACGCTACATGCGGTCGGCGAGCCAGGACACCCTCGACATCCTGACC
Source organism: Streptomyces sp. KR55 (assembly GCF_052245645.1). Taxonomy (NCBI): domain Bacteria; kingdom Bacillati; phylum Actinomycetota; class Actinomycetes; order Kitasatosporales; family Streptomycetaceae; genus Streptomyces; species Streptomyces sp. KR55. Next base: position 719 of record NZ_JBQQCE010000598.1, read on the forward strand.
GACCTCATCGAACAGCAGCGTCCCATCTTCGCGATGCCGTCCTGGTTCGTCACCGAAGACTCCGCCCACGTGGGCTTCCTCCTCAGCGAGTTGATGCGCGAGCTCGGCGGCATGCCTTCCGGTACGGCCTACCGGAGCTTCTTCGCGAACTCCCGTTTCGAGGCCCTGCACGGCGCCGTCAAGCTGCTGCGCCACCGCGCCCTCGCCTCCGTCGGCGCCCACGGCGGCCGGGTGCTCGTCCTCGACCCCGACGGCACGCTCGGCCGGCGCGCCGACCCGCTCGGCCAAGGGCCCGAACGCGCCCTGGTACCGGGCCTCGCCACCTACCCCACCGTCGACACACTGCGCGCCGCCATGTCGACGGGCACGTACTGCGGCCTCGTCGTCCGCGATCCGGAGAACCTCGACCCCGCGGAGCTGACCGGACTCGCCGAGCTCGCCCGCGCCCACGGCGCCCGCATCGCCCTCGACCTCTCCGACGCCGACCCGCTGCGGCCTCGCTCCCCGGCCGTATCGGCCGCCCGGCCCGACATCGTCGTGGTCGGCGAATCGCTGACCGGCTACGAGATCCCGTTCGGTGCATTCATCGGTACCCACGACGTGTTCGCCCCGTGGAGCACGCCCGCGACCGGTTTCCTGCACTCCAACACCTACGGCGGCAACACAGTCGCCATGCGCGCCGTCAAACGACGGCTGGTGCCGCGGTGGGACGTCGAGAGCCCGGTGCACCGGGTGCTGGCCGCGACCGCGACGGACTGGCAGCGCACCCTCGATCTGTACGCACGCCATGTGAACCCGGTGACGGTACGGATGCACCGCAAACTGCGCGGCGCCCTGCACGTCGTACAGGCCAAGGGCTCCCGGCTGACCGTCCAGCTGGACTCCGGCCGCCGGCTGGACCTGGTCGACGGGCTGTGCGGCGCGGGCCTCGGCGTCAACGGCCACAACCCGACCGACGCACTGACCGACGTGGTGCGCCGACACGATCCGGACCGCGACTATGCAGCCGAGCTGCGGCGGGTCCTGGCCGGGGAGACGGGGCTGCCTCACACCTTTCCCGCGGTCAGCGGCGCCTCGGCGGTGGAGAACGCACTGATCCTGGCCCGGCTCGCCCGCCCCGAGCGGCGGCGGATCGTCGTCTTCAAGCACAACTACGGCGGAAAGACACTGGTTTCGCTGCTGGCCACCGCCGCGACGAAGACTCGCGCGCCCTTCGCGCCGCTCTACGAGGACATCGTCTACATCGACCCGTACTCGACGCGCGCGGCCGACGAGTTCCGCGCCGAGATCGACTCGGGCCACATCGGCCTGGTCTGGATCGAACTCGTCCATGGCAGCTCGGATTCGTACGGCCCCGTTCCCGACGCGCTGCTCGACGTCGTGGCCTGCGGCCGTACGGAACACGGCTACCTGATCGGCGTCGACGAGGTGCTCACCTCCTTCTACCGGTGCGGACGACGCTTCGCCCACCAGGGCCGGCTGCCCGTGATCGATGTGATGAGCCTCTCCAAAGCGCTCAGCTACGGCTGCTTCCCCACCGGAGCGGCCCTGGTCTCCGACGCCGTCCATGAGGCGGCCACGAAGACCAATCCCCAGCTGGTGAGCGAACTCCGGCAGCACCACGCCAGCCCGCTCGGCGCACACTTCGCGCTGCAGGCCATCGCCCAGGTCGACGCGCTCCGGCTCGACCGGCGTGTCGCTGCGCTCTCGGAAGTTGTGCGCACCGGAATCGCCGGAATGCGCAAGCACTCACCGAGCGTCGGACGGCGGTTCGCCGAGGGGCTGCTCGGCCGCATCGAGGTGCGCCTGCCCCGCCTCCTGCGCCGAATCATCGAACCCGACGGTGAGTTGATGACCTTCTCGACGATGCTCTGGTGGATCACCAGAGCCAGGGCGTTCATCGTCTACGACGTCTTCCTGCTGCCGTTGATCGCCACGGAGGACGAGATCCGCCAGGTGATGCGCAGCGCCCAGGAACTCTCGCGCAGCAGCACCTACCGGCTGCTCGCTCAAGTGGCCCGATTCCATGCGGAAGAGATGCTCCGCAGCGCCCTGCCGTGGCGCCGGAGCGCCACACACAAGTCCAGCGCCTTGGGGAGCAATTCATGAGCGAACAGAACGTCGATGTGATCCGCCGCTTCTTCCGGCTGTTCGACGAGGGTCGGCTCGAAGACATCGAGGCGATGCTCTCCGACGACTTCGAATGGATCTACCACGGACCCAAGTCCCTTCCGTGGGCGGGGACCTACCGAGGCGTGTCGGGTTTCCGGGAGTTCTTCGGCATCGTCCGGGGACTGATCGAAGTCCAGGAATGCGAGGCGTACGAATACCTCGAATCGAGGGACAGGGTGCTGGTCCTCGGCGTCAGCCGGACCCGGATCCTGGCCAACGACGCCCGGTACGAGGCGCAGTGGATGAATGTCTTCACCGTCCGGGACGGTCTGATCACGCGATACCTGGATCTCTACGACACTGCCAGCGTCGTCGAGGCCTTGAGCGCTCCCCGCGGGTGACGCGCCGATGACGCACACAGCTTCTGTCGACACCCTGGGCGGTGCCTTCCACGAGGCAGTGGCAGCCCGCCCGGACAGCACCGCCCTGACCGCTGGTGACCTCCGGATCAGCTACCGTCGACTGGCCGACTGGGCCGGGGCGGTGGCCGGACGGCTGGCGGGCACGCTCGGACCCGAAGAAGTCGTCGGGATCTGTGCGCCGCGTTCGCCCGGGACCATGGCCACACTGCTCGGCATCGTCCTGGCCGGGGGCGCATATGTGCCGCTGGACCCGCGCTCTCCTGGTGCGCGGCTGCGCACACTCGTCGAGGACAGCGGAGCCCGCGTGGTCTTCGCGGCGACCGATGACGTACCGCGGCTGCGTGCCCTGCTCCCCGAGCACGTCGAGATCCGGTGCATCGACGAGTCTCCACCCGGCGACGCACCCCCCTTCGCCCCGGTGCCACAACAGCCGAACGCGCTCTGCTACGTCATGTACACCTCGGGCAGCACAGGACGGCCCAAAGGCGTACTGGTGGAGCAGGGTTCCGTGCTCGGCCTGGTGCGCGGCACGACGGCCGGGCTCGGCCCCGACGACGTCTTTCTGCAGCTCGCCCCGCTGCATGTCGATCCGTCGGTGTTCGAGATCTGGGGTGCCCTGCTGAACGGCGCGACGCTCGTCCTGCCCGAGCAGCCGGACCCGACCGTCCACGACATCGGCCGCACCGTGAGCCGGCACGGCGTGACGGTACTGCGGCTGGCCGCCCCGCTCTTCCGGCTGGCGGTGGAGCACATCACGCCCCAGCTGCGCGGGTTGCGGCTGCTCATATCGGGCGGTGACCGGGCCCATCCGCGTTCGGTGCGGCAGGCGCTGCGGGCACTGCCCGGCTGCCGGATCGTCAACGGCTACGGACCGACCGAGACGACCGTCTACGCCTGCTGGCAGGTGATGGACGCGTACGACGAGAGCTGGTCCGACGAGGTACCCATCGGCAGGCCGGTCGCGGGGGCGTCGGTGCAGGTTCTCGGGCCCGGCCGGCGGCCGGTGGCGCCGGGGGAAGAGGGCGAACTGTGTGTGGGCGGCGCCGGAGTGGCCCGGGGCTATCTCGGTCGGCCGGAGCTGACGGCCGAGCGCTTCATCCCCGAACCGGGCAGGCCCGACCGCAGGGCGTATCTGACCGGGGACCGGGTGCGGCAGCTGCCGGACGGCAATCTGGCCTTCCTCGGCCGGCTCGACGACCAGATCAAGATCCGCGGTCACCGGGTCGAACCGGGCGAGGTCGAACAGACCCTGCTCGCCCACTCGGCGGTGCGCGAGGCGGTGGCGGTCGCTCAGGGGGACGCCCCGCTCACAAGACTCGTGGCGTTCGTCCGCCCCGCCGCCGGGCGGAGGGTGTCCGAGGCCGAACTGCTCACTCACCTGGCCGAGTCGCTGCCTGCCCACATGGTTCCGGCCGCGGTCACGCCGCTGCGCGCGATTCCGGTGACGGCGAACGGCAAGGCCGACCGGCAGCTGCTGGCACGGAGCGTGCAGACCTCGCAGGTCCCCCACGCAGAGAAGACCGCCTTCGACGCGGACACCACCGGCACGGTGGCGGCCATCTGGCGCGATGTGCTCGGCGGGCCGGCCGGCCCGGACACCGACTTTCTCGCGGCGGGTGGCGACTCGCTCTCCGCCATGGTCGTCCTGGCCCGTCTGGAACGGGCCACCGGCGTCGCACTCTCCGTCGCTGAACTCCTTGAAGCCGCCACCGTCCGGGCGCTCGCCGCCCGCGTCGACGCCCAGAAAC
>NZ_JBQQCE010000599.1:0-2500 GCF_052245645.1 Streptomyces sp. KR55
ACACAGTGGACGCGAGCAACTGAGGACAAGCCCTCGGCCTATTAGTACCGGTCAACTCCACCCCTTACGGGGCTTCCATATCCGGCCTATCAACCCAGTCGTCTACTGGGAGCCTTACCCTCTTATAGAGGTGGGAGTCCTCATCTCGAAGCAGGCTTCCCGCTTAGATGCTTTCAGCGGTTATCCCTCCCGAACGTAGCCAACCAGCCATGCCCTTGGCAGGACAACTGGCACACCAGAGGTTCGTCCGTCCCGGTCCTCTCGTACTAGGGACAGCCCTTCTCAAGACTCCTGCGCGCACAGCGGATAGGGACCGAACTGTCTCACGACGTTCTAAACCCAGCTCGCGTACCGCTTTAATGGGCGAACAGCCCAACCCTTGGGACCGACTCCAGCCCCAGGATGCGACGAGCCGACATCGAGGTGCCAAACCATCCCGTCGATATGGACTCTTGGGGAAGATCAGCCTGTTATCCCCGGGGTACCTTTTATCCGTTGAGCGACGGCGCTTCCACAAGCCACCGCCGGATCACTAGTCCCGACTTTCGTCCCTGCTCGACCCGTCGGTCTCACAGTCAAGCTCCCTTGTGCACTTACACTCAACACCTGATTGCCAACCAGGCTGAGGGAACCTTTGGGCGCCTCCGTTACCCTTTAGGAGGCAACCGCCCCAGTTAAACTACCCATCAGACACTGTCCCTGATCCGGATCACGGACCCAGGTTAGACATCCAGCACGACCAGACTGGTATTTCAACGACGACTCCCCCCGAACTGGCGTCCGGGGTTCACAGTCTCCCAGCTATCCTACACAAGCCGAACCGAACACCAATATCAAACTGTAGTAAAGGTCCCGGGGTCTTTCCGTCCTGCTGCGCGAAACGAGCATCTTTACTCGTAGTGCAATTTCACCGGGCCTATGGTTGAGACAGTCGAGAAGTCGTTACGCCATTCGTGCAGGTCGGAACTTACCCGACAAGGAATTTCGCTACCTTAGGATGGTTATAGTTACCACCGCCGTTTACTGGCGCTTAAGTTCTCAGCTTCGCCCACCCGAAGGTGAGCTAACCGGTCCCCTTAACGTTCCAGCACCGGGCAGGCGTCAGTCCGTATACATCGCCTTACGGCTTCGCACGGACCTGTGTTTTTAGTAAACAGTCGCTTCTCGCTGGTCTCTGCGGCCACCCCCAGCTCAAGGCGCAAAGCCCATCACCGGGTGTGGCCCCCCTTCTCCCGAAGTTACGGGGGCATTTTGCCGAGTTCCTTAACCATAGTTCACCCGAACGCCTCGGTATTCTCTACCTGACCACCTGAGTCGGTTTAGGGTACGGGCCGCCATGAAACTCGCTAGAGGCTTTTCTCGACAGCATAGGATCATCCACTTCACCACAATCGGCTCGGCATCGGGTCTCAGACTATGTGTCACGCGGATTTACCTACGTGACGTCCTACACCCTTACCCCGGGACAACCACCGCCCGGGATGGACTACCTTCCTGCGTCACCCCATCACTCACCTACTACCAGCTCGGGTCACCGGCTCCACCACTCCGTGCTTGTCCGAAGACGCACACGGCGGTTTCACGGGCTTAGCATCACTGGATTCGGTGTTTGACGCTTCACAGCGGGTACCGGAATATCAACCGGTTATCCATCGACTACGCCTGTCGGCCTCGCCTTAGGTCCCGACTTACCCTGGGCAGATCAGCTTGACCCAGGAACCCTTAGTCAATCGGCGCACACGTTTCTCACGTGTGTATCGCTACTCATGCCTGCATTCTCACTCGTCAACCGTCCACGACTCGCTTACGCGGCCGCTTCACCCGGCAGACGACGCTCCCCTACCCATCACAGCGGGCGTTGGCCCTCATGCTGCAATGACACGACTTCGGCGGTACGCTTGAGCCCCGCTACATTGTCGGCGCGGAATCACTTGACCAGTGAGCTATTACGCACTCTTTCAAGGGTGGCTGCTTCTAAGCCAACCTCCTGGTTGTCTCTGCGACTCCACATCCTTTCCCACTTAGCGTACGCTTAGGGGCCTTAGTCGATGCTCTGGGCTGTTTCCCTCTCGACCATGGAGCTTATCCCCCACAGTCTCACTGCCGCGCTCTCACTTACCGGCATTCGGAGTTTGGCTAAGGTCAGTAACCCGGTAGGGCCCATCGCCTATCCAGTGCTCTACCTCCGGCAAGAAACACACGACGCTGCACCTAAATGCATTTCGGGGAGAACCAGCTATCACGGAGTTTGATTGGCCTTTCACCCCTAACCACAGGTCATCCCCCAGGTTTTCAACCCTGGTGGGTTCGGTCCTCCACGACCTCTTACAGCCGCTTCAACCTGCCCATGGCTAGATCACTCCGCTTCGGGTCTTGAGCATGCTACTGAACCGCCCTGTTCGGACTCGCTTTCGCTACGGCTTCCCCACCCGGGTTAACCTCGCAACACACCGCAAACTCGCAGGCTCATTCTTCAAAAGGCACGCAGTCACGAGAATGT
>NZ_JBQQCE010000006.1:0-53479 GCF_052245645.1 Streptomyces sp. KR55
TGCACCGCGGCGCCCACTGGACGGTGATGCGCGACCCGGCGGGCGGCACGTACTGCCTGACGGGGCGGGACCCGGAGACGGGAAGGCTGCCTAGCCGACCTTGATCACACAGGCGTAGTCGTACACGCCGCCCTCATCGGGTGGGGGCGTGGGCCTCGGGCACACGGTGTTCCCGTCCTCCTCGGACAGCGGTGTCGGCGTCGGGCTCGACTCCTGCCGGCCGTACGGCTCCGGCGGCTCGGCCGAGTCCTGCAGCCACAGGGTGAGTCCGCCCCCGACGATCACCGTCACCGTCCACACCGCCAAGGCCCACCGCCATGCCGTACGACGCCTGCTACCGGACTCCTTCACACGCAACCCTCCCTGTGCCACTGGCACTTGGGACAACGTTACGGTCTTAGTCGCGCCGCCCGTGCCTGCAGGTACCGCTGCTCCGGCAGGCTCAGCGTCCGGGCGGCCGCCGACTCGTAGGCGGCGCGGGCGGCCTCGTACTCCCCGGTCCGCTCCAGGAGGTGGGCGCGCACGGCGTCCAGGCGGTGACTCGCGCTCAAGTCGGGTTCCAGCGCGTCCAGTTCGGCGAGGCCGGCGCGCGGTCCGTCGGCCATGGCGATGGCGACGGCACGGTTGAGGCGTTCGACGGGGCCGGGCACCAGCCGTACCAGGATGTCGTACAGGCCGAGGATCTCCCGCCAGTCGGTCGCCTCGGCGGACGGGGCCTCGTCGTGCACCGCCGCGATCGCGGCGCGCAGTTGGTACGGGCCCGGGCGTCCCCCGGCCAGCGCGCGGGTGACCAGGGCGACGCCCTCGTCGATCGCCGCCTCGTCCCAGCGGTCGCGGTCCTGTTCGTCGAGCGGGACGAGCTCGCCGTGCGGGCCGGTACGCGCGTCGCGGCGGGCGTCGGTGAGCAGCATCAGGGCCAGCAGGCCGGCCACCTCGCCGTCGTCGGGGAGCAGGCGGTGGACCGTGCGGGTGAGCCGGATCGCCTCGCCCGCCAGTTCGCGCCGCTGGAGCGCTGCGCCGGAGGTCGCCGTGTAGCCCTCGTTGAAGATGAGGTAGAGGGTGTGCAGCACGGCGGGCAGACGCTCCGCCCAGTTGTCCGGCCGCCCGAAGCGCACGCCCCGCACCTTCTGCTTGGCCCGGCTGATCCGCTGCGCCATGGTGGCCTCCGGGACCAGGCAGGCCCGGGCGATCTCCGCCGTCGTCAGACCGCCGACCGCCCGCAGGGTGAGCGCGAGCTGCGCGGGCGGGGTCAGATCGGGGTGGCAGCACAGGAAGAGCAGGGTGAGGGTGTCGTCCTCGCGCGGGGCGCGGTCCGCGCCCGGCGGCGGGGCGATGAAGGTGTCGGGCGGGGTGAGCGCAGCCACTCGCTCCTCGCGCCGGCGCCGCGCCTCCTCGCTGCGCAGCGCGTCGGTCAGCCGACGTGAGGCGACCCTGATCAGCCAGCCGCGCGGATTGTCCGGGACACCGTCCGACGGCCAACGGTCGGCAGCCGCGAGGAGTGCCTCCTGTACGGCGTCCTCGGCGGTGTCGAAGTGCCCGTACCGTCGCACGACGGCGCCGAGGACCTGCGGCGCGTGCCGGCGCAGCAGGTCCTCGATCTCGTCGGGGCGGTTCATCGAAGGCTCGGACGGCCGTCGTCTGCTCGAAGGCTCAAATGTCCCCCGCGCCGTCCAGGATGGGCCGGATCACCACCGGATAGTTGGGGGCACCGGCCGGTTGGGGGCAACGGGTCACCCGGTCGGCGATCTCCGTGACCCGCTCCAGGCTCTCGCACTCCAGGACCCAGTAGCCGGCGAGCAGCTCCTTGGTCTCGCTGTACGGCCCGTCGGTGATCACGGCCTTTCCGTCCTCACCCAGCGTGACCAGCCGGGTCCGGGCGGGCTCGGCGAGCCCCTGGCCGTCGACGAGTTCGCCGGACTCGGAGAGGTCGTTGTTGATCGCGTTCATGTAGGCGTACATGGCCTGCAGCTCCTCCTCGCTCCAGGCCGGGGACTGCGCGGAGCCCTTGCCCCGCATCGCCTCGTAGTCCGCCTGTGTGCCCTGCACCATGACCAGGTACTTCATGGGTCCGCTCCTTCGGCTCGGCCGCCCCTCATGGGCGGCTCTCGTACGGGACGTCGGAGCCGACCCCGGATTCTCGACACGGCTTCCGGAATTTCCTGGGCAGTTCGGTTCAGGACTTCTCGGCTTGACTCACGTGATGGGGCTCCTTTGCCGCGAGCGGGCCGGGCCGCCGCTCGGTGACGGGCTCGGCGTCGCCTCCGGCGTATGCCTCGCACTTGGGGTTCCGGCACGGGCCGGCAACCCACGTCGGCACCCATGCGCCCAGCGTCTTGTGGCGCCGGACGACCGTTTCGACTGGCTGTCCGCAGACGGGACAGACTTTTTCGCTGTCCATGTTCTCAGGGTAGGGCGGACGGCGGCTCAGCGCTTCCTGCTGTACGTCCTTACAAGCGCTCCGTTGCCGAAGGTGCGCGTCGACTCCAGGGTGAACTCGTGGACGGCGGAGCCGGAGCCGAACATCGGCATGCCGCTGCCCAGCACGATCGGGTACGTCTTGACGACGAGTTCGTCGATCTCGTCGATCAGCTCGCCCGCGAGCTGCGAGCCGCCGCACAGGTAGATGTCGAACTCGCTCTCCTCCGCCTTCAGTTCGCGGACCTTGCCGACCAGGTCCTCGGCGATGATCTCGACGTTGGGGTCGGGTGACTCCTTCAGGGTGCGCGAGGCGACGTACTCGCGCAGATGGGCGTACGGGCTGGTGATGCCCTCCTTCAGCGCCAGGTCGTAGCTGGTGCGGCCCTGGATGATGGTGTCGAACCGCTTGTTCGGCAGGTCGTCGATGCCGAGGGGGCGGCGGCCGTGGGTCGGCAGGGTGTCCGGGTATTCCGTCGTGAGGTACTCGAGGAACTCCGGGTCGACGAAGGACAGCATGGACGAGGCGTCGCCGCTCGGGTCGCCGATGAAGCCGTCGATCGAGCAGGCGATGTAGTACACGAGCTTTCGCAAGCTGGTCTCTTTTCGTAGGCTGCGTTCGTTCCCTTGACCACTCCAGTTGTAGTACTTCGACTGTAGTGGTTGCAAGGGTGTTTCCGAGCCATGGCTCAAGTGGGAGAGGAGATTCCGTATGGCCGGCAATCCGGAGCGCCGGGCGGCCCTGGTCGACGCCGGGATCGAGGTGCTGGCGCGGGAAGGGGCACGCGGGCTGACGTTCCGGGCGGTGGACGCCGAGGCGGGGGTGCCCGTGGGCACCGCCTCGAACTACTTCACCGCCCGGGACGACCTGCTGCGCCAGATCGACGACCGGCTGCACCTGCGCCTCGCCCCCGACCCCGACGTGCTCGACGAGCTGATGAAGGCGCCGAAGGACCGCGCCCTGGTCGTCGCCCTCATGCACGACCTGATCAACCGCGTGACCCGCGACCGCACCGGCTACCTGGCCCTCCTGGAGCTGCGCCTCGAAGCCACCCGGCGCCCCGGCCTGCGCGAGTCGTACACCAAGTCGGTGCGCGGGGACCTGGAGGACGGCATGCGGTTCCACCGCGAGGCCGGGCTGCCCGGCGGTGACGAGACCGTCGCCGTGCTCTATCTCGCGATGCTCGGCCTGATCATCGAGCACCTGACCCTGCCGGGAGTACTGGAGGGCGTACTGCCGGGGGTGGAGGTGCCGGAAGGGCTGCTGGAGCGGATCGTACGCGTGGTGGTGCCGGAGGACTAACGGCTCAGCGGCTCGCGCCACATGGGCCATATGCGGGGGCCGCCGTCCGGGAGGTCGAGGGGCGTGCCGGTGGGCTCGAAGCCGAGCCGCTCGTAGAGGGCGCGGCTGCGGGCGTTGCTCGCCTCCAGGTAGGCGGGCAGGCCGGTCCGGTCACAGCGGCCGAGGGCCGCGTCGATGAGCGCGGTGCCCAGGCCCTCGCCCTGACGTTCGGGGGTCACGGCGATCATCCACAGGTAGTCGTGGGCGCGGTCGGTGGGGTGGATCTCCGCCGTCAGCCTGCCGATCACCTCGATGCGTTCGTTCGCCGGGTCGACGGCCGCCCGGACCAGGGCCGGGCCCTCGGCGTCGGCATGCCCGCCGGCGGCCTCGCCCGACGGGTCGGCCGCCGGTGTCGGCAGCCACAGTGCGCAGGCCGAGCCGTCCTGGGTGATGTCGATCCGACCGGCGGCGAGCACGATGTCGGTGAACGCGGCCATGAGCTTGTGATGGGTCCTGCGGCGGTACTCCTCGCCCGGGAAGACCCAACTGCTGACCGGGTCGTCCCGGAACGCATCATCCAGCAAGCGGACCACCAGCTCCCGGTCGCCCTCCCCCGCAGCCCTGATCCCCGTACCCACGCCCGTCCCCCGTCGTCTCAGCAGCCGTCGATCTTCTGGCAGTTGAAGCCTATCGGCCGACACTGACAGAGGACGGGCCCCGCGCACCGTGGGGATGTGCGGGACCCGCCGGGGCCGGAGCCGACCGGGGTGTGCGGGGTCAGGAGCCGCACGCCCCGGTGGCTCCGGGGTTCGGTTCGGGCGCTCAGCCGGTCCGCCGCGTCACGAACTCCGCGAGGGCGAGCAGGCCGCCCGCCGCCTCCGGGTCCGGGATCGCGCGGGACAGTTCCTGCATCGCCCGCGCCATCCGGTCGGACGCCTGGCCCTGGGCCCAGTCGCGTCCGCCGGCCCGCTCCACGGCCAGCACCGTCGGCTCCAGGTCCCCGCCGTCGTACGGGACTTGGTACAGCTCGGCGAGTTCGACGGCGGCCGGTGTGCCGGAGGTCAGCGCGGCAACCACCGGCAGGGACTTCTTGCGGGCGGCGAGGTCCGCGCCGACCGGTTTGCCGGTGCGGCTCGGGTCGCCCCATATGCCGATGACGTCGTCGATGAGCTGGAAGGCGAGCCCGGCCTCACGGCCGAACGCGTCCACGGCCTCGGCATCGGCCGCCGACGCCCCGGCGTACAGCGCGCCCAGGGCGCAGGCGCAGCCCAGCAGCGCCCCCGTCTTGGCCTCGGCCATGGCGAGCACCTCGCCGAGGGTGACCTCCGCGGGGCTGCGGCCCTCCATCGCCGTGTCGGCCTGCTGACCCTCGCACAGCTCCACGACGCAGGCCGCGAGCCGGGCGGCGGCAGCCGCGGACGCCGGGTGCGGATCCTCCGCGAGCAGCCGCAGGGCGAGCGCCTGGAGGGCGTCCCCGGCGAGGATCGCGTCGGTGTCGCCGAACACCGTCCACGCGGTGGGCCGGTGCCTGCGCGTGGTGTCCCGGTCCATCACGTCGTCGTGCAGCAGCGTGAAGTTGTGGACCAGTTCCACCGCCGCGGCCGCCCGTACGGCCGCCGCCCGTGCCTTGGGTCCGCCGAGCGCGGCGGCCGTCGTCAGAACCAGCGCCGGGCGGATCGCTTTGCCCGCGTTGCCCGCCGCGGGTGTGCCGTCGGCGTGCTCCCAGCCGAAGTGGTAGCGCGCGATCCGGCGCATCGAGCCGGGCAGCGACTCGATCGCCGCGCGCAGTTCGGGGTCGACCGACGTCCGCGCACGCTCCAGGATCGCCACGGCCTCGTGGCCGTCGAACGGCCCCGGCCGGCTGTCCGTGTCGGTCGCGATGGAACTCCCTCTCTCGAGCGCCCCGGCGGGCCGCTGATCGGCCTCCGCCAAGGACGCGGTCGTGGACTCGGTCATGGACTCGGTCATGGAACCGGGATCCCCCCTCGGAGAGTCCGCGGACGGTGGCGTTTCCGTTCCGGTCGGACGCATACCCGGAGGTGTACCCGCCCTGACGGGCGGGGACACGACGTGTCTGCGGGCTGGGTCACCGCCAGCGGCCGATCTCGACGTTCTCCAGTACGCCGAGCGCGTCCGGGACGAGAACCGCCGCCGAGTAGTAGGCCGTCACCAGGTACTTGATGATCGCCTGTTCGTTGATGCCCATGAACCGCACCGACAGGCTCGGCTCGATCTCGTCCGGCAGGCCGGACTGCCGCAGACCGATGACGCCCTGGTCGGCCTCGCCGAGACGCATGGCGATGATGGAGCTCGTCCGGGCCTCGGTGACCGGGATCTTGTTGCAGGGGTAGATGGGGACACCGCGCCAGGTGGGGATGCGGTTGCCGCCGACGTCGATCGTCTCCGGCACCAGTCCCCGCTTGCTCAGTTCACGCCCGAACGCGGCGATCGCGCGCGGGTGGGCGAGGAACAGCTTGGTGCCGCGGCGCCGGCTGAGCAGCTCGTCCATGTCGTCGGGGCCGGGCACGCCGTCGTGCGGCTGGATCCGCTGGTCGTACTCGCAGTTGTGCAGCAGACCGAACTCGCGGTTGTTGACCAGCTCGTGCTCCTGACGTTCTTTCAACGCCTCTACGGTGAGCCTCAGTTGCTGCTCGGTCTGGTTCATCGGCTGGTTGTAGAGGTCGGCCACGCGCGTGTGGATGCGCAGCACGGTCTGGGCGACGCTCAGTTCGTACTCGCGGGGCCGGGCCTCGTAGTCGACGAAAGTGTGCGGGATGTCCGGCTCGCCGGAGTGGCCGGCGGCCAGGTCGATCTCCTTCTCGCCGTACTTGTTGGTGCGCTGCTGCGGGATCGCCCGCCGCTGCCGGAGGTGCTCGCGCAGCGAGTCGGCGCGCTCCGCGATCTGCTCGACGTCCCGCCGGGACAGGACGAGCACCGTACAGGCCGTGATCGCGCGGGCCGTGTACTCCCAGATGGCGTCCGGGTCGAGCAGCGCCTGGTCGCCGAGGTATGCCCCGTCGGCGAGGACGCCGAGGCTCTCGTCCTCGCCGTACGGGCCCGTGCCGATCTTCTCCACCCTGCCGTGCGCCAGCAGGTACACCTCGTCGGTCTGGTTGCCGAAGCCGGCGATCACCTCCCCCGCGGCGATCTCGCGCTGCACACAGCGCCGGGCCAGATCCGCCAGGACCTCCTCGTCCTCGTACGCCCGCAGCGCCGGCAACTCACCCAGCTCCGCGGGGATCACCTCGACGCGGTCGCCGGTCTGCACGAAGGTGATGCGTCCGTCGCCGACCGCGTAACTCAACCGCCGGTTCACGCGGTACGTGCCGCCCTGCACGTCCACCCACGGCAGCATGCGCAGCAGCCAGCGTGAGCTGATCTCCTGCATCTGGGGTACGGACTTGGTCGTGGTGGCCAGGTTCCGCGCGGCCGCCGTACCGAGGCTCTGCTGCGGCCTGGTCTGCTCGGTGCGGATCTCTTCGCCTACCGACATAAGGAATTGCCCTCCCGGTCATGCCCTGGCAGCGGTGTGCGCCGGGCACCGATCTCCGCGAGCAACACTTCCATCACGCATCGTGGTCGTGCTATTACCCGAAAGAGCGGGAATGGATCATTGCCGGGCGGGCACACACGGGGATCCTGTCGAGCGGCGCGCAGTGCCCGCGGCGCTGACCGAATCCGCTCGCACGCTGTGCGAACGAGTGGTTCCGTTTGTCGTCGCTTCGGTACAAGCAGCGGTATGAGGCGGCCGCGACGGGCGGTCGTCGCACCGCACCGAAGGAGGCGCCCATGTCCTCACCGATGTTCGCGGACAGGTTTCTGCAGTGCCTGCGCGCGGAAGGCGTCACGGTCGTCGAAGTGGGCGACTGGAGACATCACAACCGCAATCACAAGGGCCCCTGGGGCCCCGTCCACGGCGTGATGATCCATCACACGGTGACCCGGGGCAGCGAGCGGACCGTTGAGCTCTGCCGGGACGGCTACGCGGGCCTGCCGGGGCCGCTGTGCCACGGCGTCATCACCAAGGACGGCACCGTCCATCTGGTCGGCTACGGCCGCGCCAACCACGCCGGCCTGGGCGACGACGACGTCCTGCGCGCGGTGATCGCGGAGCGGGCGCTCCCCCCGGACAACGAGGCGAACACCGACGGCAACCGCCACTTCTACGGCTTCGAGTGCGAGAACCTCGGCGACGGCGAGGATCCCTGGCCCGCGGTGCAGCTGGAGGCCATCGAGCGGGCGGCCGCCGCGGTGTGCCGGCAGCACGGCTGGAACGAGCGGTCGGTCATCGGCCACCTCGAGTGGCAGCCGGGGAAGATGGATCCGCGCGGATTCACGATGGCGTCGATGCGGGAGCGCATCCGCGACCGGCTGAAATAGGACACCGGGCGACAATGGCCGGGTGACCGGTCCCGACGCCCCCGACCTCGCCGTCCTGCACCCGCGGCTCCCCTCCCCCGTGCAGGAAGTGAACGACGACCGCCTCACCCGGCGGGGCGTCCGCCTCCTCCTCAAGCGTGACGACCTGATCCACCCCGACCTCATCGGCAACAAGTGGCGCAAACTCGCACCCCATCTCACTGCGGCGGCGGGCCGCCCGATCCTCACCTTCGGCGGCGCCTACTCCAACCATCTGCGCGCCACCGCCGCCGCGGGCCGCCTCCTCGGCCTGACCACCATCGGCGTGGTCCGCGGCCAGGAACTGTCCGACCGCCCCCTCAACCCCTCCCTGGCCCGGTGCGCGGCCGACGGCATGCGTCTGCACTTCGTCGACAGGTCGACCTATCGCCACAAGACCGACCCGGAGACCCTCTCCGCCGTCCTGCGCGCCGCCGGTGCCGAGGACGCGTACGTCGTCCCCGAGGGCGGCAGCAGCCCCCTCGCCGTACGCGGCTGCCGGGCCCTCGGCGAGGAGCTGCACGGCCGGGCCGACGTCGTCGCCCTTGCCTGCGGAACCGGCGGCACCCTGGCCGGCCTCGCGGCGGGACTGGCCCCCGGCCAGCGTGCCCTGGGCTTCCCGGTCCTCAAGGGCGGCTTCCTCACCGCCGACATACGCTCCCTCCAGGAAGCGGCCCTCGGCGGCCCGCGCGGCGACTGGCAGCTCGACGACCGCTTCCACTTCGGCGGCTACGCCCGCACCACCCCCGAACTCCACTCCTTCGCCGACGACTTCGAAAGCCGCCACGGACTGCCCGTCGAACGTCTCTATGTCGCCAAGATGCTGTACGGACTCATCGCCCTGACGCAGGAGGGCGCGTTCCCGCGCGGGACGACGCTGGCGGCGGTGATCACCGGCCGGCCGTTTCCGTGAACGGCCCCGGCTAGTGCCCCGGCAGGCAACGTTTGCCCGTCAAGGAGCGGCGTCCGGTGCGTGCTCTCGGCGTGCCGGCCGGAAGTCCTCGTACTGGGCGTACTTGGGCTTTCGGCCGGTGCGGCGAGTGGGGGCACCTCCCACGCCCTTAAGGCAGTGGGGGAGCGTGCCGGGCGTCGCGACGGGGCGAACGTTGCCTGCCGGGGCACTAGGTCGCCTCCCGATAGGCAGCCGCCTCCTCGAGGTCCAGTCGGCGCAGCAGGGTGCGGAGCATCTCGTCGTCGATGTAGCGGCCGTCGCGGAGTTTCACGAAGACCTCGCGCTCGGCGCTGATCATTTCGCGGGCGAGACGGCGGTAGGTGTCGTCGGCGGTTTCGCCGGTGACGGGGTTGGGCTGGCCGAGGCGTTCCCAGACGGCGTTGCGGCGGCGTTCCAGGACCGAGCGCAGCCGGTCGGCGAGCGGCCCGGGCAGCGCGTTGCGTTCGTCGGAGAGGAGCTCGTCCAGGCGGCGCTCGGCGGCCCGGGAGGCCTGCGCCTGGGCATTGGCCTCGGCGAGCGTCTCGGCCTGGAGGTCGCGGCCGGGCAGCCTGAGGAGCCGGATGATCGGGGGCAGGGTGAGGCCCTGGATGACGAGCGTGCCGATCACTGTCGTGAAGGTGAGGAAGAGGATCAGGGTGCGGCCGGGGAAGGGCTCCCCGCCGTTCACGGTCTGCGGGATCGAGAAGGCGATGGCGAGCGAGACCACGCCCCGCATACCGGCCCAGGAGACGATGAACGCGCTCTTCCCACTCGGACTCCCCTCCCGTTCCCGGATGCGCGCCGACAGCATGCCGGGCAGGAAGGTCGCCGGATACACCCACACGAACCGGGTCACGACGACGACCAGGAAGACGGCGACCGCATACCAGGCGGCGTCCAGCCCCTCGTACTCCCCGAGCCCCCTGAGGACCACCGGCAGCTGCAGTCCGATGAGCGCGAAAACCGTTGATTCCAGAACAAAGGCAACCATCTTCCATACCGCCGTCTCCTGGAGCCGGGTGGCGAAATCGACCTCCCACGCGCGGTGTCCGAGGTAGAGGGCGACCACGACGACCGCGAGGACGCCGGAGGCATGCACCTGCTCGGCGACGGCGTACGCGACGAACGGGATCAGCAGGGAGAGGGTGTTCTGGAGCAGCGGCTCCCTCAGGTGGGTGCGCAGCCAGTGGATCGGCACCATCAGCACCAGTCCGACGCCGATGCCGCCGACCGCCGCGAGGAGGAACTCGCCGATTCCGCCGGCCCAGGTGGCACCCTCGCCGACGGCGGCCGCGAGGGCCACGCGGTAGGCGGTGATCGCGGTGGCGTCGTTCACCAGGGACTCGCCCTGCAGGATGGTCGTGATCCGGGAGGGCAGTCCCACCCGGCGCGCGATCGCCGTGGCCGCGACGGCGTCCGGCGGCGCCACCACCGCGCCCAGCACCAGGGCCGCGGTCAGCGGCAGGCCCGGCACGATCAGATAGGCGGCCCAGCCGACCGCGAAGGTCGCGAAGAGCACGTACCCCACCGACAGCAGCGCAACAGGCCGCAGCTGCGCCCGCAGGTCGAGGTAGGAGCTGTCGGTGGCCGCGGTGTGCAGCAGCGGCGGCAGGATGAGGGGCAGGACGATATGCGGGTCCAGGGCATATTCCGGGACCCCTGGGACATACGACACCGCCAGCCCGACCGCCACCAGCAACAGCGGTGCCGGTACGGGGGTGCGCCGTCCGGCCGCCGCGATCGCGGCGCTGCCCGCCACCAGCAGCAACAGTGGCATCACGTCCATGGAATTCGCCCGCCCTCATTTTCCGCGCGGTCTTCCGCACAGCCGTCGTAACCTGGCAATCATGAAACAGTGCACGCATGTCGACGCGCTGCCGCACCCGGAACCCGGTCCCCTGACCGAGACCTGCCCGGAGTGCCTGGCGGACGGCACGCA
This sequence comes from Streptomyces sp. KR55, assembly GCF_052245645.1. NCBI lineage: Bacteria > Bacillati > Actinomycetota > Actinomycetes > Kitasatosporales > Streptomycetaceae > Streptomyces > Streptomyces sp. KR55. The sequence goes on from NZ_JBQQCE010000006.1 coordinate 10,966, forward strand.
CCCGGTGCAGCTGCGGCTGTGCCTCACCTGCGGTCACGTCGGCTGCTGCGACTCCTCGCCGGGCCGGCACGCGACGGAGCACCACAACACGTCCGGTCACCCGGTGATGCGGACCTTCGAACCCGGCGAGAGCTGGCGGTGGTGCTTCGTCGACCACGTCCTCGCATGAGGTGCGCCGACGACCCGGAACCGGACGGTTCGACCGTCTGACGTCTGGGTACGTCAACCCGGCGCGCGCTCTTCCCAATTGGGGCCGCCCACCCTCTAGCCACTGTGCGTATTCATGTGTTTACTATGAGTGACAGCAAGGGGCGGGGTCCCGGGGGACAGGACACTGGGGAGCGCGGTAGCGTCACCGCTGAACCACACATCGCGTTACCCCGAGGGGCGACCCTCGGCCCCGTAAAGCTTGTACCACCTTGGAGGTGAGGGTGTCCCAGATCGCAGGCGAGCCCGCGACCCAGGACTTCGTGGAAGTCCGGCTGCCGGCTGCGGGTGCCTACCTGTCGGTGCTGCGGACGGCCACGGCCGGCCTCGCGGCCCGTTTGGACTTCACCCTCGACGAGATCGAGGACCTGCGCATCGCGGTCGACGAGGCCTGCGCGATCCTGCTCCAGCAGGCCGTGCCCGGCTCGGTGCTCAGCTGTGTCTTCCGGCTCGTCGACGACTCGCTCGAGGTCACCGTCTCGGCGCCGACCACGGACGGTCACGCCCCCTCGCGGGACACCTTCGCCTGGACCGTCCTGTCCGCTCTGGCGGGCAAGGTCTCCTCCGCCGTGGACGACGACAAAACCGTTTCGATCAGCCTCTACAAACAGCGCGGCGCGGGACCCGGGCCGACGTGAGGGACGGGGACGGGCCGGTGCGGGACGAAGAGCGCAGCACACGGGAGCTGTCGGCCGAGGACAGCGGTCCGGGCGGTTCCCGACGCATGGACGGCATCGACGGCATCCCTGAGCAGGCCCGGCCGCACCCGGAGGACGACTCCGACGACACGGCGGAGGCCGGCTTCCCGGACGAGGGGCAGCGGGCTCAGGAAGGTGCCGTACAGAGCGCGCCTCTGGAACGGCGGATCGGGGTGCCCCCTGCCCATGGGGGTCCCCCCACTCGAGGGAAGTCGAGAGTGGGGGAGGAGGCGAGGGCTCGGGGAAGGGCGACGGGCGGGACGATGAGCGAGCACGAGCGATACTCCGAGCATGATGCGCCGGCCACACAGGGCGCGCAGGCCACTCAGGCCACGCAGCACGACCCCCAGGACCGCAGCGGGGCGCGCGCCATGTTCGTCGAGCTGCGCAAGCTGAAGGAGGGCAGCCCGGAGTACGCGGAACTGCGCAACCAGCTGGTCCGTATGCACCTGCCGCTCGTCGAGCACCTCGCGCGCCGCTTCCGCAACCGGGGCGAGCCGCTGGACGACCTCACCCAGGTCGCCACCATCGGCCTGATCAAGTCGGTCGACCGCTTCGACCCGGACCGCGGTGTCGAGTTCTCCACGTATGCGACCCCGACGGTCGTCGGCGAGATCAAGCGGCACTTCCGCGACAAGGGCTGGGCCGTGCGCGTTCCGCGCCGGCTGCAGGAGCTGCGACTGTCGCTGACCACCGCGACGGCCGAGCTCTCGCAGCTGCACGGCCGCTCCCCCACGGTCCACGAGCTCGCCGAGAAGCTGTCCATCTCGGAGGAGGAGGTCCTGGAGGGCCTGGAGTCCGCCAACGCGTACTCCACGCTGTCCCTGGACGTCCCCGACACGGACGACGAGTCTCCGGCCGTCGCCGACACGCTCGGCGCGGAGGACGAGGCGCTGGAGGGCGTCGAGTACCGGGAGTCGCTCAAGCCGCTGCTGGAGGACCTTCCGCCCCGCGAGAAGCGGATCCTGCTGCTCCGCTTCTTCGGCAACATGACCCAGTCGCAGATCGCGCAGGAGGTCGGCATCTCGCAGATGCACGTGTCGCGGCTGCTGGCGCGGACGCTGGCGCAGTTGCGGGAGAAGCTGCTCGTGGAGGAGTAGCGGCTACTTCTGGTCCTGCGCGTTGCCGGGTCCCCGGATCCCGAGGGCCCGGGTCGTCTCGGCGTTGATCAGCAGGACGAGCGCCGCGACGGCCACGACCGCCAGCGCGATGCCCGCCGGGATGGCCATGCTGTCGGCCTGGAGCAGGTTGTAGGCGACGGGCAGCGCGATGATCTGTGTGATCAGCGCCGGGCCGCGGCTCCAGCTGCGCCGGCCCAGCAGTCCGCGGGCGGCGAGCAGCGGCAGCAGCGCGAGCACGATCAGGGTGACGCCCCCGGTCACGGCCTGCTGCCGGTCGTCCGGGTGCCCGGTGAGCCCGAGTACGGCGACCCAGGCACCGCCGACCACCAGCGCGAACCCCTCCAGCGCGGTCAGCGCCGCGGCTGCGGTCAGCCGGACGGGACGGGGACCCGCCTCTTCGGCGGCTTCGGACGCGGGGTTCTGCGGAGAGCTCACCCCTGAAGGGTAGCCCTCGCCGCGGAGGGCTCCGCGTGGAGGCTCGGGGGCGGCGAGGAGGGGGCGGAAGCTGAGGGCCGCGGCGTACCGCCCGAGTCGGCGCGACCGCCCGCGTCGGAGTCACGGCCGCGGCAGGAAGCCGCCGTGGCCAGGCTCACGCCTCGATCTCCCGCTGGATCCCCCATCCGGTCTGGGCCCGGTACCCCCCAGTAGGTACCCTGCCAGTCATGCGTGCACTTCTCGTGGTCAATCCGGCGGCAACCACCACAAGCGCACGTACGCGCGATGTCCTGATCCACGCCCTCGCCAGCGAGATGAAGCTGGAGGCCGTCACCACCGAGTACCGCGGGCATGCGCGCGACCTGGGCCGGCAGGCGGCGGAGAGCGACGACATCGACCTCGTCGTGGCCCTCGGCGGCGACGGCACGGTCAACGAGGTCGTCAACGGCCTCCTGCACGCCGGCCCCGCCCCGGACCACCTCCCGGGCCTCGCCGTGGTCCCCGGCGGTTCCACCAATGTCTTCGCCCGCGCCCTGGGCCTGCCCAACGACGCCGTCGAGGCCACCGGCGCCCTGCTGGACGCCCTGCGCCAGGGCAGCGAGCGGACCGTCGGACTGGGGCTGACCTCGGGCCCGCCCGGCACCGAGGACGAGGCGGTGCCGTCCCGCTGGTTCACCTTCAACGCGGGGCTCGGCTTCGACGCGGGCGTGGTCGGGCGGGTCGAGCAGCAGCGCGAGCGCGGCAAGAAGTCGACCCACGCGCTCTACGTCCGCCAGGTGATGCGCCAGCTGCTGGGCGAGCCCAGCCGGCGGAAGGGCACGATCACGCTCGAGCAGGCCGGCGAGGACGCCGTGACGGATCTGCTCCTGTGCATAGCGTCCAACACGGCCCCCTGGACGTTTCTCGGCAATCGCCCCATGTACGCGTCACCTAAGGCCTCGTTCGACACCGGGCTCGACGTGTTCGGCCTCAGCCGTATGTCCACGGCCGCGGTTGCCCGGTATGGCACCCAGTTGCTCACTTCGTCCCCCGAGCGCGGACCCCATGGCAAGCACGCCGTGTCCCTGCACGACCTGAGTGAGTTCACCTTGCATTCGAAGGCGCCGCTGCCCCTTCAGATGGACGGCGACCACCTGGGACTGCGTACGAGCGTGACGTTCACAGGCGTACGCCGTGCACTGCGTGTGATTGTGTGAGCAGAAGGGGCTAAAGTCCTTTCACTCGAACGTTTAGGCCAGGGTCCACCCCATGGAAGTACGGCTGTGACCTAGTCGACACCGAGGAATCAAAAAAAACTTTCCGGAAGGGGTTGTATCCGCCGCCGAGGTTTGCGAGTCTCTACATGGCGATCGGGACGGCCCGCAACACCAGCCTCCACAGATCACCGGAACCCCTCTTCAAACCACAGGACCACGCCAGGGAACCTGGCGGTCGGCCCTTCACTTGTTGAGGGATTCGTGAAAGCGTTCACATTCACAAGCAACCTGCACGTAATTCAAGGAGAGGTAGCAGCCATGGACTGGCGTCACAACGCCGTTTGCCGCGAGGAAGACCCCGAGCTCTTCTTCCCCATCGGCAACACCGGTCCTGCGCTGCTGCAGATCGAGGAAGCCAAGGCCGTCTGCCGTCGCTGCCCGGTTATCGAGCAGTGCCTGCAGTGGGCGCTCGAGTCCGGCCAGGACTCCGGCGTCTGGGGTGGTCTCAGCGAGGACGAGCGCCGCGCCATGAAGCGCCGCGCCGCCCGCAACCGGGCCCGTCAGGCCTCCGCCTGACACACCCACCCCGCTGACAGCCTGAGCTTGGCGGCGCGTACAGCGAGTACGTAACTCCCGCCCCCGAGCCGCAGCGCGCAGTACCCCCGATGCGCTTAGCAGCAGCAACGAGCACTGGCCTCGGACCACAAGGTCCGGGGCTTTTTGCTGTGTTGATCACGTCGGCGTGTTGATCACTTCTGCGCCCGCACCGGGATGTCCAGGATCACCTGTGTGCCGCGCTCCGGAGCCGGGACCATGTCGAAGGTCCCGCCCAACTCGCCCTCTACCAGCGTCCGTACGATCTGCAGGCCGAGGTTGCCGGAGGTGTGCGGGTCGAAGCCCTCGGGCAGGCCGACCCCGTCGTCCTGGACGGTGACCAGGAGGCGGGACTCCTTCGTCGTACCGCCACGGACGGCCGAGACCTCGACCGTGCCGGTGTCGCCCTCGCGGAAGCCGTGCTCGAGGGCGTTCTGCAGCACCTCGGTCAGCACCATCGACAGCGGGGTCGCGACCTCGGCGTCGAGGATGCCGAAGCGGCCGGTGCGCCGGCCGGTGACCTTGCCCGGCGAGATCTCCGCGACCATCGCCAGCACCCGGTCGGCGATCTCGTCGAACTCCACGCGCTCGTCCAGGTTCTGGGAGAGCGTCTCGTGCACGATCGCGATCGAGCCGACCCGCCGCACCGCCTCTTCGAGGGCCGCGCGCCCCCGCTCGGACTCGATGCGCCGGGCTTGGAGGCGCAGCAGGGCAGCCACCGTCTGGAGGTTGTTCTTCACCCGGTGGTGGATCTCCCGGATGGTCGCGTCCTTGGTGATCAACTCCCGCTCGCGGCGCCGCAGTTCGGTGACGTCCCGGAGCAGGACCAGCGAACCGATGCGGGTGCCCTTGGGCTTGAGCGGGATCGCGCGGAACTGGATCACGCCGTCATTGGCCTCGATCTCGAACTCGCGCGGCGCCCATCCGCTGGCCACCTTGGCGAGCGCCTCGTCCACCGGCCCGCGGGAGGGGGCGAGTTCGGCGGTCGTCCGGCCCAGGTGATGGCCGACGAGGTCGGCGGCGAGGCCCATGCGGTGGTAGGCGGAGAGGGCGTTCGGGGAGGCGTACTGGACGATGCCGTCCGCGTCGAGCCGGATCAGTCCGTCGCCCACGCGGGGCGAGGCGTCCATGTCGACCTGCTGGTTCGCGAAGGGGAAAGCGCCGGCCGCGATCATCTGGGCGAGGTCCGAGGCGCTCTGGAGGTAGGTCAACTCCAGGCGGCTCGGGGTGCGGACGGTGAGGAGGTTGGTGTTGCGGGCGATGACGCCGAGGACGCGGCCGTCCCGTCGTACCGGAATCGACTCGACCCGGACCGGGACCTCCTCGCGCCACTCCGGGTCGCCCTCGCGCACGATGCGGCCCTCGTCGAGCGCGGCGTCCAGCATGGGACGGCGGCCGCGCGGGACGAGGTGGCCGACCATGTCGTCCTGGTAGGAGGTGGGGCCGGTGTTGGGCCGCATCTGGGCGACGGAGACATAGCGGGTGCCGTCGCGGGTGGGGACCCACAGGACGAGGTCGGCGAAGGAGAGGTCGGAGAGCAGCTGCCACTCCGAGACCAGCAGATGGAGCCACTCGAGGTCGGAGTCGTCGAGGGCGGTGTGCTGGCGGACCAGTTCGTTCATGGAGGGCACGTTGCGAGCGTACCTGGGGGTTTGTGCAGGTCCTAAAAGCGCCTGGAGTCCGCAAGGGACTCTGAAACACCCGCGGGCCGCGGCGCCTGAGAGGGACCCTCAACCCTCCCGGCACCGCAGCCCGGAGCAACATCGGCCGCGGGGTGTGCGGTCCCGGTCGGCCGAAGATGAGGAGCCGGGCAGTCAGGGCAGAGAGCTCCGGTCCCTCGATCCGCCTTCCTGTGCGGGGAAGACGGAGGCTCTTTCTGGTCCCCAAGCGCATGGTGGACCACTGCCCATTGTGGACTAGACCATTGTGCGTGTCCATGGAGCGGGGGCAGTTGTTGTTGAAGGCTGTGTGGTGTTGGCGCTTCGAAGCCTAACCCGCTTGGCTCAGCTGCGGGGCCAGATGGCCATGGCAATTTCCGCGAGCGCTTCCGGTTCCGCCCGGCTCGCGCCGTTGCGCGCCTGTTGTGACACGCCCTGGATCATCGCGCCCGTGTGGCGGGCGAGCCGTGCAGCAGGGCCCGTTCAGCGGGCCGCCCTCACCGGGTCTCCGTCACCTTCGCCAGGGCGCGTGGGGCGTCCGGGTCCTGGCCGCGGGCGATGGTGATCTCGTAGGCCAGGAGTTGGAGGGGGATGATCTCCAGGACGGGCTGGACCTCCTCGGCCACGCCGTCGGTGGGCAGGACGAAGCCCACGGCGGCGCGCTCGACCTGGCTCCGGGGGCCGATGACGCACAGATCGGCGCCACGGCCGCGCAGCCGGTCGAGGACGGGCTGGAGGGCCTCTCCTCCCTTGCCGTCGGTCACGACCGCGATGACCGGGGAGACGTTGTCGACCATGGCGAGGGGGCCGTGCAGCAGGTCGGCGCCGGAATAGGAGAGGGCGGGGATGTAGCTGGTCTCCATCAGCTTGAGGGCGGCCTCCTTGGCCGTGGGGTAGCCGTAGCCGCGCGAGGTGATCACCATGCGCTCGGCGAAGCGGTAGCGGGCGGCGAGGGCGCGTACCTCGTCCTGCCGGGCGAGCAGCTGTTCGGCGAGGTCCGGCAGCACCTTCGCGGGGGCGCCCTCGCCGCCGCGCAGGCCCTCGACGAAGAGGTAGAGCGCGAGGAGGGAGGCGGTGTAGGTCTTGGTGGCGGGGAGGGCTCTCTCGGGTCCGGCCAGGATGTCGATGTGGTACTCGGAGACGCCGGCCAGCGGGGAGTCCGGGTTGTTGGTCACCGCGAGGGTGATCGCGCCCGCCTCGCGGGCGGCCCGGGTGGAGGCCACGAGGTCAGGGGAGCCGCCGGACTGGCTGACGGTGACGAGGAGGACGTCGGTGAGGTCGGGGCGGGCGCCGTAGGCCGTCGTGGTGGACATCGAGCTGAGACCGCAGGGCAGGCCCAGGCGGATTTCGAGGAGGTACTTGGCGTACAGCGCGGCGTTGTCGGAGGTGCCACGGGCGGAGAGCAGTACGAAACGGGGTGTGCGGGCGGCGATCTCCCGGGCCACCTGGCGGATGGCCGGGGCGCCCTCGTCCAGGATCCGCCTGAGTACGGCGGGCTGTTGGGCCATCTCGCGGGCCATGATCCGGCCAGGGACGTCGGTGTGGGGCGCATGGGGGTCGTGAGGGTACGGGGTCGTGGCGGTCATGGGGTCCTCCGCGTTTCGCCCTGTTGTTGTCCTGACGGCTCGGTCCTGGGCGGCTCTGTCCTGACTGCTCTCTCCTGACGTTCCCATTCCACTCCCCCGGGACGGGCGGCGCCTGCCCAGTTCCGCCGGCGGCCCTGCGGCGGGGCGATGCGCGCCCCTGGGGGCAGCTGTCATGGCCAGGGCCGGCCGGTGGGCTCATACGTGCCTGGGACGGGAGGCCGAGCCCTGCTAGATTGGTCTAAACCACATGCCCTTTCGGGTGCCCTTCGCGTCCTCTCCAGATCGGCAGGCCCAGCGTGGAAGTTGTCATCGTTCCCGACGCCGAGGCGGGCGGCGAGCTGATCGCCGAGGCCATGGCGCAGCTGCTCAGGCGCAAGCCCGACGCGCTGCTCGGCGTGGCCACCGGCTCGACCCCGCTGCCCGTCTACCAGGCGCTGGCGGCCAAGGTGCGCTCCGGCGCCGCCGACGTCTCGCGGGCGCGGATCGCGCAGCTCGACGAGTACGTGGGGCTGCCGGCCGAGCATCCGGAGTCGTACCGCTCGGTGCTGCGACGCGAGGTGCTGGAGCCGCTCGGCATCGAGATGGGCGCGTTCATGGGACCGGACGGTACGGCCGAGGACGTGCCGGGGGCCTGTGAGGCGTACGACAGGGCGCTGGGCGAGGCCGGCGGGGTGGACCTCCAGCTGCTCGGGATCGGCACCGACGGGCACATCGGGTTCAACGAGCCGTGCTCGTCGCTCGCCTCGCGCACCCGGATCAAGACGCTGACCGAGCAGACCCGGATCGACAACGCCCGCTTCTTCGACGGCGACATCGACCAGGTGCCGCATCATGTCATCACGCAGGGCATCGGGACGATTCTGGAGGCGCGGCACCTGGTGCTGCTCGCGACCGGCGAGGGCAAGGCGGACGCGGTCGCCGCGACGGTCGAGGGGCCGGTCGCCGCGGTGTGCCCGGCCTCTGCGCTCCAGCTTCATCCGCATGCGACGGTTGTCGTGGACGAGGGGGCTGCGGCCAAGTTGAAGCTCGCCGACTATTTCCGCCACACGTATGCCAACAAGCCGGAGTGGCAGGGGATTTGACGCTGTCGAACTGGGACACGTGAAGGTGCCGGTCGCCCCGCAGATGGGGTGACCGGCACCTTTCGGTACGGGTCGGCTGGTGTGGGCGGCTGCTTGGCTCGCCCGCGCCGGCGGGGTGCCGCTGCGCCCACCCGTGCCGCCCTGGGGGTCCCCCCCAGGCCCTTAAGGCACTGGGGGAGGCACGACTGCCCGCAGCTACGCGCAGTGCACGCCCGCTATGAGTTCCGCCGCTGCCCGGCCGCTGGCGCGGGATGCGCCGTGGGTGGCTATGTGGAGGGCGCCTCGGGGAGCCGCCTGGGGGACGCCCATCTCGACCACGATCGTGTCGGGGCGTGCCGTGAGGAGGGTGCCGAGGGCAGCTGCCATCCACGGGTGGCGGTGTTCGTCGCGGACGACGGCCACGATGCGGCGGGGGCCGGCTGCCTTGAGGGCCGCGGGTCCCGCGTCCTCCCCCGCGAAGGTGCCGGCCTCGGTGCCGGGCAGCAGGGTCGCCAGGTCCGCGGTCACGCCCCAGGGGGTCTCGTCGCCGACGGCGATGTTGGCCTCGGGGGTGAGGGAGGCGACGTAGGGGGGCGCGGTGAGGGGGGTGAAGGGGGCCGCGCCGGTCACCTTCAGCGCTCGGCGGGCCGCACGCAGGCCCACCTCACTGTCGGCGCCGGCCACCTTCGCGGCCGACGTCGCCGTCCACCGCGCCAGCCTGCGGACCCGTTCCGCCGCGTCCGCGAGCCGCTCCTCGGCGAGTTCACCGGCGCGCACCGCAGCCACGAGGGCGTCGCGCAACCGCCGTACCGTCTCGTCGTCGGCCAGGCCGCCGCCCACGCAGATCGCGTCGGCGCCGGCCGCGACGGCGAGGACGCTGCCGCGTTCGATGCCGTACGTGCCCGAGATGGCCTGCATTTCCATGCCGTCGGTGACGATCAGGCCGTCGTAGCCGAGGTCGCGGCGGAGCAGGCCCGTCAGGATCCTTGCCGACAGGGTTGCCGGGCGGTCCGGGTCCAGGGCCGGGACGAGGATGTGGGCGCTCATCACCGCCTTCGTACCGGCGGCTATGGCCGCGCGGAACGGGGCGAGTTCACGGTCGCCGAGCACGGACAGGTCGGCGTCGATGCGGGGCACCGCGTGGTGGGAGTCGACGGCCGTGTCGCCGTGGCCGGGGAAGTGCTTGGTGCAGGCGGCGACACCGGCGGACTGCAGGCCGGTGACGTAGGCGGCGGTGTGCCGGGCGACCAGGGCGGGGTCGGCGCCGAAGGAGCGGACCCCGATGACCGGGTTGCCGGGGTTGGAGTTGACGTCCGCCGACGGGGCCCAGTTGAAGTTCACCCCGCAGGCTGCCAGTCGGCGGCCGAGCTCGGCAGCCACCTCCGTCGTCAGGTCCACGTCGTCCACCGCGCCGAGGGCGTGGTTGCCCGGGAAGGAGGAGCCGGTGCGGACCTCCAGGCGGGTGACGTCGCCGCCTTCCTCGTCGATGGCGACCAGGACGTCGTCGCGTTCGGCGCGCAACTGGGCGGTCAGGTCGGCGAGTTGCTCGGGCGAGGCGATGTTGCGGCCGAACAGACCGACTGAGGCGAGGCCCTCGCCGAGGCGGCGCAGCAGCCAGTCCGGGGCCGTTGTGCCGGTGAAGCCGGGCTGGAGGACCGTCAGCGCGTCACGGGTGAGCGTGTCGGTATCGCTGGCGAATGTCGTCATCGAGGGCGTTATCCCTTCACGGCGCCGGCGGTCAGACCACTGACGGCCTTGCGCTGCAGGAAGACGAAGAGGATCAGGATCGGGATGGCGAAGAGGGACGAGGCGGCCATGGTCGCGCCCCAGTCGTTGCCGAAGACGCTCTGGAAGCTGGTCAGCCACAGCGGCAGCGTCTGGGCCTCGGCGTCCTTGTTCAGCACCAGGACCAGCGGCAGCTCGTTCCAGGCGGTGATGAAGCCGAACATCGAGGTGGCCATCAGACCCGGCGCGAGCAGGGGCAGGATGACCCGGCGGAAGGCCTGGACGCGGGTGCAGCCGTCGACCATCGCCGCCTCCTCCAGCTCCATGGGCACGGCGGCGACGAAGCCGCGCAGCGTCAGGATGGTGAAGGGCAGGATCATCATCATGTAGAAGAGCGTCAGCGGCACGAGGCTGTTGAGCATCGACGCGTCGCGCACGATCATGTACATCGCGATGATCATGACTTCCCAGGGCGCCATCTGGGCGACCATGAAGCCGAGGACGAAGCCACGCCGCCCCCTGAAGCGCATCCGCGCCAGGGCGAAGGAGCCGGCCAGCGCGATGACCAGGGAGAAGACCACGGCGAGGACGGTGACGGTCAGGGAGTTGGTGACGAACGTCCAGAAGTGGTCGGCGTCGGTCGCGGTCTTGAAGTGGTCGAGCGTGACGTCCGTCGGGAACCAGACCGGGTCCTCGGAGATGATGTCGCCGGTCGGCTTGAAGGCCGTGGCGAACATCCAGTACACGGGGAAGACGAAGCCGATGAACAACACGACGGCCGTGACGTTGGGCCACAGGCGGCCGAAGAGCGAGCGCTTCACAGCTCGTCCTCCTCTTGCTTGAGCACGATCCTGAGGTAGTAGGCGGTCAGGCCGAGCAGGATCAGGATGGTCAGGACGGCGATCGCCGCGCCCATGCCGTAGTGCTGGTTGCCCACGCCCTCGACGTAGGCGTAGACGGGAAGGATCTCGGTGAGCCGGTCGGGACCGCCTCCATTGATGGTGAAGACCTGCACGAACGCCTTGAAGACCCAGATGATCTCCAGGAACGTCGTCGCGTAGAGGAAGGGCCGCAGGAACGGCAGGGTGACGGTGGTGAAACTCCGCCAGCCGCCGGCGCCGTCGAGGGAGGCCGCCTCGTACAACTCGCCCGGGATGGTGGTGGTCGCCGCGTAGAGGTTGATGGCGACGAACGGGATGGACATCCAGACGATCAGCAGGGTGACGACGAAGAACGTCGACATCTGGCTGCTGGTCCAGCTGTAGTCGGCCATCGAGTGCCAGCCGAGCCTGTCCAGGACCCAGTTGACGACGCCGAAGCGCTGGGCGAACAGCCACTGGTAGACGGTGCTCGCGGCGACCACCGGCATGGCCCAGGCCAGCACCAGGCCGAGCAGCAGCGTCAGCCGCATCCGCTTGCCCAGGCGGGCGAGCAGCAGGCCGACCAGCGTGCCCAGCACCATGATCAGCGCGACGTTGACCGCCGTGAACAGGATCGAGCGCAGGGTGACCCGCCAGAAGTCCTCGCCGGTGAGGACCTTCCGGTAGTTCTCGATGCCGTTCCACTCGGTGACGTGCTGGATCAGCTGCGCCATGTTGAGGTTCTGGAAGGACAGCAGTACGTCCTTCAGCAGCGGCCAGCCCAGCAGCAGCACGGTGGCCGCGCAGGCCGGCAGCAGCAACAGGTACGGGACCGACGCCCCGAGGCGTGCCGCGCCGCGCGGCCTGGGCTCGCCGGATGCCGAGCCGCCGGGTTTGCGCACCTCCACCGGACCGGAGGGCGGCCGTTCGGTCTGCACGGTCATGCTCGCGATCTCTCTCTCGACCTACGTGAACCAGGGGCGGGGACCGTACGGTGCACGTGCGGCCCCCGCCCCCGTTGCGCTCAGCTCTCCTGCGACAGCCGCTTGTTGAACTCGTCCTCGACCTGTGCCGCGGCCTCGGCCGGGGACTTACCGTTGAGCACGGCGGTCATGTAGGTCTTGATCGGGTTGGGCGCGTTCTCGACCGCGGCCCACTCCGGGATCAGCGGTGTGGTGCCACCGCCCGCGGCGGCCGGTGCGGCGGCCTCGGCGGCGGCGTTGCCCGTCAGGTTGGACTGCAGCGACTCCTTGTTCGGGATGACGCCGTTGAGCTTGGCCAGCTGGCCCTCGTACTTGTCCGACAGGGCGATCTTCAGGAACTCCTTGGCGAGCGCCTGCTTCTCGCTGCCCGCGGCGACCGCGAGGTTGGAGCCACCGAGGAAGACGCCCTCGGGCTGGTCGGCCGTGTCACCGGGGATGGTGAAGTAGCCGATCTCCTTCTCGATCTTCGGGTTGGCCTCGATGGCGATGCCGGCTTCCCAGCCCATGCCGATGAACGCGCCGACGTTGCCCTTGCCGAAGACCTCGCCCTGCTGCGGGGTGGCCTCGTCCTTGTCCTTGGGCGCCTTGGAGAGGGCCTGGAACTTCTGGTACGTCTCCATGGCGGCGGCGACCTTGGGGTCGGCGAGGTTGGAGACGTACTTGTCGCCGTCCTTCTTGACCAGTTCGCCGCCCTCGCCGACGACCAGGCCGACGAAGTGGTACCAGTTCTGGCCGGGCAGGTAGATCGGCTCGGCGTCGGTCTTGTCGCCGATCGTCTTCAGGGCGTCGTAGAACTCGTCGCGGGTCTTCGGCGTCTCCTTGATGCCGGCGTCTTCCCAGACCTTCTTGTTGTAGATGACGACGCGGTTGGCGAAGTACCAGGGCGCCGCGTACTGCTTGCCCTCGAAGACCGAGGAGTTGTTCAGCGACTCGGTCCAGTCCGCGCCGATCTCCGACTTGAGGTCGGCGAGGTCGGCGAGGCCGCCGGTCTTGGCGTAGGCCGGGGTCTGGGTGTTGCCGATCTCGAAGACGTCCGGCGGGTTCTCCTCGGACAGGGCGGTGGTGAGCTTCTGCTGGATGCCGTTCCACTGCTGGATCTCGAACTTGACCTTCGCCTTGGTCTTCTTCTCGAAGGCCGCGGCGACGTCCTTCTGCCACTGGTCGGGCGAGGAGCCGTCCATCACCCACACAGTGAGCGTCTGGCCCGCATAGCCGTCCGCTCCGGTCTTGCCCTCGTCGCCGTTGTCGCCCCCGCACGCCGCAATGGAGACCATCATCGCCGCGACACCGATCGCGGATATCAGCTTGCGCTTCACGCCACCCTCCTCAGGGATGCCACAAACCCCCCTCGTCCCCGCGGTGACCGATGTACCGCCCTGGGGCCGGGACCTGGACCAATGGTGTAGACCAGTACGGGGAGCTTGGCCCAGACCATATGGCGTGTCAAGGGTCTCGCGTAGGCCCCGACCAGCCGTTATGGGACCTACATATGCAGGAACCTTTAAGTAAGAACCCGTCGATAACAGCGACTCCGCACGGCACACTTCAGGTAGACCACTTGGACGTGGTGGACTAGACCAACTGAGGCGTCGACGGTATACAGAGGGGATCACGGAACGCGGGGAACCTCTCGCGCGGAGCCGTGCCACGATGTGAGCCGTGACCGACGGACGTCCGTCGTGTCGGTACAGGAGCCGGGAAGGCGGAGCATGAGCACTGACGTCAGCAGTGCGGAGAACGAGAACGGGACGCCCGTCCGTACGGCGCGCGTGCCCAAGTACTACCGCCTGAAGAAGCACCTGCTCGACATGACGGAGACATTGCCGCCCGGCACGCCGGTCCCGCCCGAGCGCACACTGGCCGCGGAGTTCGACACCTCCCGCACCACCGTGCGGCAGGCGCTGCAGGAGCTGGTGGTCGAGGGCCGGCTGGAGCGCATCCAGGGCAAGGGCACGTTCGTCGCCAAGCCGAAGGTGTCCCAGGCGCTGCAACTCACCTCGTACACCGAGGACATGCGCGCGCAGGGCCTGGAGCCGACCTCACAGCTGCTGGACATCGGCTACATCACCGCGGACGACACCCTCGCCGGCCTCCTCGACATCTCCGCCGGCGGGCGCGTGCTGCGCATCGAGCGGCTGCGTATGGCCAACGGCGAGCCGATGGCCATCGAGACGACCCACCTCAGCGCGAAGCGCTTCCCGGCACTGCGCCGCAGCCTCGTCAAGTACACGTCCCTCTACACCGCCCTCGCCGAGGTGTACGACGTCCATCTCGCGGAGGCCGAGGAGACGATCGAGACGTCGCTGGCGACTCCGCGCGAGGCGGGGCTGCTCGGCACCGACGTGGGACTTCCGATGCTGATGCTCTCCCGCCACTCACTGGACCGGGAAGGCAAGCCCGTGGAGTGGGTGCGCTCGGTGTATCGCGGCGACCGCTACAAGTTCGTTGCGAGGTTGAAGCGTCCACAAGAGTAGCGCTCGGGGTGTAGCGCAGATCACATTCCTGCCCTACGGTCCTTCCGTCATCGCAGCCGACGGGAGGACGACCCGTGCGCACAGCGAATGCCCGAACCATCGTCATCTGGACCCTCGTTGCACTGGTCGGCGCCGCCGGCTGGACCGTGCTCGCACTGTCGCGCGGGGAGGAGGTCTCGGCGGCCTGGATGGTCGCTGCGGCCCTCGGCTCGTACGCGATCGCCTACCGCTTCTACGCCAAGTTCATCGCGTACAAGGTCCTCAAGGTCGACAAGACCCGCGCCACCCCGGCCGAGCGCCTCAACAACGGCATCGACTTCCACCCCACCGACCGCCGCGTCCTGCTCGGCCACCACTTCGCGGCGATCGCCGGCGCCGGCCCGCTCGTCGGCCCCGTGCTCGCGGCGCAGATGGGATACCTCCCCGGCACGATCTGGATCATCGTCGGTGTCATCTTCGCGGGCGCGGTGCAGGACATGGTGGTGCTGTTCTTCTCCACCCGGCGCGACGGACGGTCGCTGGGACAGATGGCACGCGAGGAGATCGGCCCGTTCGGCGGCGCGGCCGCACTGCTCGCCGCGTTCGCCATCATGATCATCCTGCTCGGCGTGCTGGCGCTGGTCATCGTCAACGCCCTCGCGGCCTCCCCGTGGGGCACCTTCTCCATCGCGATGACCATCCCGATCGCGCTGCTGATGGGCTTCTACCTGCGGGTCCTCAGGCCGGGCCGGGTCGCCGAGGTCTCCCTCATCGGCGTCGCGCTGCTGCTGCTCGCGCTGGTCGCGGGCCGCTGGGTCGCCGAGTCCTCCTGGGCCGACACCTTCACCCTCGCCCCCTCCACGCTGGTGATCTGGCTGGTGGCGTACGGCTTCATCGCCTCGATCCTGCCGGTGTGGATGCTGCTCGCACCTCGCGACTATCTGTCCACCTTCATGAAGATCGGCACGATCGTGCTGCTCGCCCTCGGTGTCGTCATCGCGCTGCCGACGCTGAAGATGGACGCGGTCACCGACTTCGCGTCGCGCGGCGACGGCCCGGTCTTCGCGGGCTCACTCTTCCCGTTCGTCTTCATCACCATCGCCTGCGGTGCGCTCTCCGGCTTCCACTCGCTGATCTCCTCCGGTACGACGCCGAAGATGATCCAGAAGGAGACACAGGTCAGGATGATCGGCTACGGCTCCATGCTGATGGAGTCGTCGGTCGCCGTGATGGCGCTGGTCGCGGCCAGCATCATCGACCCGGGCCTGTACTTCGCGATGAACGCGCCCTCCGGGGTCATCGGCACGACGGTCGAGAACGCCTCGCAGGTGGTGGGCAGCTGGGGCTACCAGATCTCCCCGGCCGACCTCGCCGCAGCCGCGGAGAGCGTCGAGGAGTCGACCCTGCTGTCCCGCACCGGCGGTGCACCCACCCTCGCCGTCGGCGTCTCGCAGATCTTCTCCGAGGTGACCGGCGGAGGCCTCAAGGCGTTCTGGTATCACTTCGCGATCATGTTCGAGGCGCTGTTCATCCTGACCGCACTGGACGCCGGCACACGCGTGGGCCGCTTCATGCTGCAGGACACCCTCGGCAACATCTACCGCCCGTTCAAGAACGTCAGCTGGAAGCCGGGCCTGGTCATCACCAGCGCGATCGTCTGCGGTCTGTGGGGCTACTTCCTCTGGGTGGGCGTCCACGAACCGCTCGGCGGCATCAACCAGCTGTTCCCGGTCTTCGGTATCTCCAACCAGCTGCTGGCGGCGGTCGCCCTCGCCGTCTGCACCACCCTCCTGGTGAAGTCCGGCCGCCTCAAGTGGGCCTGGATCACCGGCATTCCGCTCGCCTGGGACGCGACGGTCACCCTGACCGCCAGCTGGCAGAAGGTGTTCTCCAGTGACCCCAAGGTCGGCTTCTTCAAGCAGCGTCAGGTGTTCCAGGACGCCATCGACCGCGGGGAGATCCTGCCGCCGGCCAAGACCATGGACGACATGCACACCGTCGTCACCAACTCCACGGTGGACGGCGTCCTGTCCGCCGTACTCGCCCTCCTGATCGTCGTGGTGATCGTGGACGCGACCCGGATCTGCATCCGGCACATCCGGCGCCCCGCGCTGTCCACGCTGAGCGAGGCGCCGTACGTCGAGTCGAAGATCGTCGCGCCGGCCGGGCTGTTCCCGAGCCGGGAGGAGAAGGAGGAGGAGCGCCATGCGGCCGTCGGTGCTGCTGCGCCGCGTGATTAGCGGGGTGCACTGGTACGTGCGGGAGCTGACCGACGAGTCGGCCTACGACCGCTATGTGGCGCACGTCCGCAAGGATCATCCGGAGGCGGAGGTGCCGTCCCGGCGAGAGTTCGAGCGAATGCGGACAGACCAGCAGGAAAGGGACCCGAGGCAGGGGTTCCGCTGCTGCTGAGTACCGATATGTGAACCAGGGCTTCCGGATGTGCGACACCGTGACCTACATTGCCTGCGCATTACACCAGGTGATCAGTGAGGGGACGGAGCCGCCAGATGTCACAAGCCCCAGAAGTGAACAGAGCGGCGGTGGTGACGCCCGTGCGCGTCATCATCGCCCTCTGCCTCATAGCGCCCTTTGTGGCGATGCTGTGGGTCGGTTCGTACGCCAAGACCGACCCGGCCTTCCTCGGCATCCCGTTCTTCTACTGGTACCAGATGGCCTGGGTGGTCATCTCCACGGTCCTGACGATGATCGCGTACCAGCTGTGGCAGCGTGACCAGCGCGCCCGCAAGTCCGAGGGGGGTGCCGGGTCATGAAGGACGGCGTGAACGGCGTCGCACTCACCGTCTTCATCCTCTTCTTCGTCGCCGTGACGGTCATGGGCTTCCTGGCCGCACGCTGGCGCAAGGCGGAGAACGAGCACAGCCTCGACGAATGGGGTCTGGGTGGCCGGTCGTTCGGCACCTGGATCACCTGGTTCCTGCTCGGCGGTGACCTCTACACCGCCTATACGTTCGTGGCGGTCCCGGCGGCGATCTACGCGGCGGGCGCGGCCGGCTTCTTCGCCGTGCCCTACACGATCCTCATCTACCCGATGATGTTCGTCTTCCTGCCGCGGCTGTGGTCGGTCTCGCACAAGCACGGCTACGTCACCACCTCGGACTTCGTCCGCGGCCGCTTCGGCTCCAAGGGCCTGTCGCTGGCGGTGGCGGTGACCGGCATCCTCGCCACGATGCCGTACATCGCGCTCCAGCTGGTCGGCATCCAGGCCGTGCTGGACGTCCTGGGCGTCGGCGGCGGCGAGAACACGCACTGGTTCATCAAGGACCTGCCGCTGCTGATCGCCTTCGGTGTGCTGGCCGCCTACACGTACTCGTCGGGTCTGCGCGCGCCGGCCCTCATCGCGTTCGTGAAGGACACGCTGATCTACCTCGTCATCGCCGTCGCGATCATCTACATCCCGATCAAGCTGGGCGGCTTCGACGACATCTTCGCCGCGGCGAGCGACAAGTACACCGAGGCGGGCGCGGGCGGGCTCGTACCGACCGACGGTTCGCAGTGGACGTACGCCACCCTGGCGCTGGGCTCGGCGCTCGCGCTGTTCATGTACCCGCACAGCGTGACGGCCGTGCTGTCCAGCCGCAGCCGGGACGTCATCCGCCGCAACTCCACGATCCTGCCGCTGTACTCGCTGATGCTCGGCCTGCTCGGCCTGCTCGGTTTCATGGCGATCGCGGCCGGTATCAAGGTGGAGAACGGCCAGCTGGCGATCCCCCAGCTCTTCGAGAACATGTTCCCGGACTGGTTCACGGGCGTCGCCTTCGCGGCGATCGGCATCGGCGCGCTGGTGCCGGCGGCGATCATGTCGATCGCGGCGGCCAACCTCTTCACCCGGAACATCTACAAGGACTTCCTGAAGCCGGACGCCACGCCCGCACAGGAGACCAAGGTCTCCAAGCTGGTGTCCCTGCTGGTGAAGGTGGGCGCGCTGATCTTCGTCCTCGGCATGGACAAGACCGTCGCGATCAACTTCCAGCTCCTGGGCGGCATCTGGATCCTGCAGACCTTCCCGGCCCTGGTCGGCGGCCTGTTCACCCGCTGGTTCCACCGCTGGGCACTGCTCGCCGGCTGGGCGGTCGGCATGATCTACGGCACGGTCGCCGCGTACGGTGTGGCCTCGCCGACGCAGAAGCACTTCGGCGGCTCGTCGGCGGAGATCCCGGGGATCGGGGAGATCGGGTACATCGGCCTGACGGCGTTCGTCCTGAACCTGGTCGTGACAGTGGTCCTCACCTTCGCCCTGAAGGCCGCCAAGGCCCCGGAGGGCATCGACGAGACAAGCCCGGAGGACTACACGGGGGAGGCGGGCGACCCGGGAGTGCAGGCGGAACTGCCTCCGGCGACTGCCAACGCCGCTCACTGACCACACGAAACCCCCAGCGGGACGCCGAGAGCAAGAAACTCGGCGGCCCGCTGCCGTACCCCTCCGGCACACTCGCCTTCATGGACATCACGATCCGGCAGGCAGTGCCCGACGAGTACGAGCTCATCGGCGAAATCACCGCCCAGGCCTACCTCCAGGACGGCCTCCTCGACTTCGGCGAGAGCGACGAGTACCTCGTCGAACTGAGAGACGTGGCCAAGCGAGCCGCCGCCGCAGACGTCCTGATCGCCGTGGCGGACGGACACGTCCTGGGCGGCGTGACCTTCGTACCGTCCGGCGGTCCCATGGCCGACATCGCGGGCCCCGGCGAGGCCGAGATACGCATGCTGGCCGTGGCTCAGGAGGCGCGAGGCCGTGGCGCCGGCGAGGCGCTCGTCCGCACCTGCATAGTCCGCGCACGGGCCATCGCCGGCTGCACACGCATCGTCCTGTCGACCCAGCGCACCATGCACACCGCCCACCGGATCTACGAACGCCTGGGCTTCACCCGCACACCCGAACGCGACTGGAACCCCGTACCGCACCTCGACGACATCACTCTCCTCACCTACCAGTTGACGCTCTGAAACCAGCAGGACACAACATCTGGGGGTGCTCCGCGAACCCGGCACAAGATGTATGCTCATGCTCGCTGTCGCGCAGGGGAATCCGGTGCGAATCCGGAACTGTCCCGCAACGGTGTACTCGTACACGTATGCCCGCATGTCGTCGTACGAGAGTCAGTCCGAGGACCTGCCGACAGTGCGCCCGGCCATCCGGCCCGGGTGCCATGACGTCCGGGCCTCGTGGAATGGGCCGGTGGACGCGACGCCGTGTGCGCTCGTGAGCTGCCCCCTGCCCTCCGCAAGGCCCCGTGCCGAGCGAGGGAGAGCCCCACGTGACCATCGCGCCAGCCGAACCGGCTTCAGCCTCAGTGCCTCCGGTCGAGAGCGACGGTCCGGGAGCCGCGCTGCTGCGGACCCTGACCGAGCTGACCGCCGACCTCCCCGACGCCGACCCCGGACGGGTCGCCGCCGCCGCGCTGCGCGGCCGGTCCGCGCGGGCGGACGAGACGGAGCTGCGCGAGCTGGCCACGGAGGCGGCCGCCGGCCTCATCTCCGAGGACCCCGCCTACTCCCGGCTGGCCGCCCGCCTGCTGACGATCAGCATCGCCGCCGAGGCCGCCTCCCAGGGCGTCACGTCCTTCACCGAGTCCGTCGCCGTCGGACACCGCGAGGGCCTGATCGCCGACCGCACCGCCGAGTTCGTGCGCATCCACGCCGACCGCCTCGACGCCCTCGTCGACCCCGAAGCCGACGGCCGCTTCGGCTACTTCGGCCTGCGCACCCTGCACAGCCGCTATCTCCTGCGGCACCCCCACACGCGCAAGGTCGTCGAGACGCCCCAGCACTTCCTGCTGCGCGTCGCCGCCGGCCTCGCCGAGGACACTGTGTTCGGTTCAAAGACGGGCCCCCGGTCCGTCGACGAAGTCGCCGCGCTCTACGGGCTCATGAGCCGCCTCGACTACCTCCCGTCCTCCCCCACGCTCTTCAACTCCGGTACGCGGCACCCCCAGATGTCGTCCTGCTACCTCCTGGACTCCCCCAAGGACAAGCTGGACTCCATCTACGACCGCTACCACCAGGTCGCCCGCCTCTCCAAGCACGCCGGCGGCATCGGCATCGCGTACTCCCGCATCCGCTCCCGCGGCTCCCTGATCCGCGGCACGAACGGCCACTCCAACGGCATCGTCCCGTTCCTGAAGACCCTCGACGCCTCGGTCGCCGCGGTGAACCAGGGCGGGCGGCGCAAGGGCGCGGCCGCGGTCTACCTGGAAACCTGGCACTCCGACATCGAGGAGTTCCTGGAGCTGCGTGACAACACCGGCGAGGACGCCCGGCGCACCCACAACCTCAACCTCGCGCACTGGATCCCGGACGAGTTCATGCGCCGGGTCGACGCCGACGAGCAGTGGTCGCTGTTCTCGCCGTCGGACGTGCCCGAGCTGGTCGACCTGTGGGGCGAGGAGTTCGACGCGGCGTACCGCAAGGCGGAGGCAGCAGGCCTCGCCAAGAAGACCATCCCGGCCCGTGACCTCTACGGCCGGATGATGCGCACCCTCGCGCAGACCGGCAACGGCTGGATGACCTTCAAGGACGCCGCCAACCGCACCGCCAACCAGACCGCCGAGCCGGGTCACGTGGTCCACTCCTCCAACCTCTGCACGGAGATCCTGGAGGTCACCGACGACGGGGAGACGGCGGTCTGCAACCTCGGCTCGGTCAACCTGGGCGCCTTCGCCGACCCGGCGACCGGCGGCATCGACTGGGAGCGGCTGGACGCCACCGTCCGTACCGCCGTCACCTTCCTCGACCGCGTCGTGGACATCAACTTCTACCCGACCGAGCAGGCGGGCCGGTCCAACGCCAAGTGGCGTCCGGTCGGCCTCGGCGCGATGGGCCTGCAGGACGTCTTCTTCAAGCTGCGCCTGCCCTTCGACTCACCCGAGGCCAAGGCCCTCTCCACCCGCATCGCCGAGCGCATCATGCTCGCCGCGTACGAGGCCTCCGCCGACCTGGCCGAGCGCAACGGCCCGCTGCCGGCCTGGCAGAAGACCCGTACCGCGAAGGGTGTTCTGCACCCCGACCACTACGGCGTCGAGCCGGCCTGGCCGGAGCGCTGGGCGGCGCTGCGGGCGCGGATCGCCGAAACGGGCTTGCGCAACTCCCTGCTTCTGGCCATCGCGCCGACCGCCACGATCGCCTCGATCGCCGGTGTGTACGAATGCATCGAGCCGCAGGTGTCGAACCTCTTCAAGCGCGAGACGCTGTCCGGCGAGTTCCTCCAGGTCAACTCGTACCTGGTGCAGGACCTCAAGGACCTCGGCGTCTGGGACACCCGCACCCGTGAGGCGCTGCGCGAGGCGAACGGCTCGGTGCAGGACTTCACCTGGATCCCCGAGGACGTACGGCGGCTCTACCGCACGGCGTGGGAGATCCCGCAGCGCGGCCTGATCGACATGGCGGCCGCCCGCACGCCGTTCCTGGACCAGTCCCAGTCGCTGAACCTGTTCATGGAGACGCCGACCATCGGCAAGCTCTCCTCGATGTACGCGTACGCCTGGAAGCAGGGCCTGAAGACGACGTACTACCTCCGCTCCCGCCCGGCGACCCGCATCGCCCGCGCGGCGCAAGCCACCGTCCCCGTACAGCAGCCGGCCCCCGACGAGGCGGTCGCCTGCTCCCTGGAAAACCCCGAGTCCTGCGAGGCCTGCCAGTAATGCCCAGCAATCAGAACCTGCTCGATCCCGGCTTCGAGCTGACCCTGCGCCCCATGCGCTACCCGGACTTCTACGAGCGCTACCGGGACGCCATCAAGAACACCTGGACCGTGGAGGAGGTCGACCTCCATTCGGATGTGTCAGATCTCGCCAAACTGTCACATGGTGAGCAGCACCTGATCGGCCGTCTGGTCGCCTTCTTCGCGACGGGCGACTCGATCGTGGCCAACAACCTGGTGCTGACGCTCTACAAGCACATCAACTCCCCCGAGGCCCGGCTGTACCTGAGTCGTCAGCTCTTCGAGGAGGCCGTCCACGTCCAGTTCTACTTGACGCTGCTGGACACCTACCTCCCCGACCCGGAGGACCGCGCGGCGGCCTTCGCGGCGGTCGAGAACATCCCCTCCATCCGCGAGAAGGCCGAGTTCTGCTTCAAGTGGATGGACTCGGTGGAGTCGATCGACCGCCTGGAGACACAGGCCGACCGTCGCCGCTTCCTGCTCAACCTCATCTGCTTCGCCGCGTGCATCGAGGGCCTGTTCTTCTACGGCGCCTTCGCATACGTCTACTGGTTCCGCAGCCGGGGCCTGCTGCACGGCCTGGCCACCGGCACCAACTGGGTGTTCCGTGACGAGACGATGCACATGAGCTTCGCCTTCGACATCGTGGACACCGTCCGCAAGGAGGAGCCGGAGCTGTTCGACGAGGCGCTCCAGCAGCAGGTCACCGACATGCTGCGGGAGGCCGTCGAGGCCGAGCTGCAGTTCGCGCGCGACCTGTGCGGTGACGGCCTCCCGGGCATGAACACCGACTCGATGCGGCAGTACCTGGAGTGCGTCGCCGACCAGCGCCTCACGCGCCTCGGCTTCGCCCCGGTGTACGGCTCCGAGAACCCCTTCTCCTTCATGGAGCTGCAGGGAGTTCAGGAGCTCACCAACTTCTTCGAGCGGCGTCCCTCGGCGTACCAGGTGGCGGTGGAGGGCACCGTCGACCTGGACGAGGACTTCTGAGCCTCCTTCTCCCTGTGGTGGTCCTGGGCCTCCCTGAGCTGTCGGTCGACGCGCCGGTCGTGGGCGATGCCGATCAGTGAGGGGAGGACCATGATCGCGAAGAGTGCGAGGACGGCCAGCATTCCGATCAGGGCTTCGATCTGGTTCGTGTTCATAGACACCACTGTCGCGCCGGATACTCCTTACCAACAGTGGCAGGTCTGCCGTAGATCCTCGAATTACTGCCACTCCTGAGGCACACTGGGGGCATGCTGCAGAACGTGGCCGCCGTCCTCGTCGACGGCGTGAACCCCTTCGAACTCGGCGTCATCTGCGAGGTCTTCGGTATCGACCGCAGCGACGACGGACTGCCCGTGTACGACTTCGCGGTCGCCTCGGCCGAGGGGCCGGTGCTGCGCTCCAACGCCGGCTTCTCGATGCAGGTCGAGCACGGGTTGGAGCGTCTGGAGACGGCCGACCTGATCGCCGTACCGGCCGGTGCGTGCTACGAGTCCCGGAGCTTCCCGCCCGAGCTGCTCGACGCCCTGAACCGGGCCGTGGACCGGGGTGCGCGGGTGCTCAGCGTGTGCTCCGGCGTCTTCGTCCTGGGTGCCGCGGGGCTGCTGGACGGGCGGCGCTGTGCCGTGCACTGGCGGCACGCGGCCGAGCTGTCCCGGCAGTATCCGCGGGCGATCGTCGAACCGGACGTGCTCTACGTCGACGAGGACCCGGTGATCACCTCGGCCGGCACCGCCGCCGGCATCGACGCCTGTCTGCACATCGTGCGCAAGGAGCAGGGCCCGGAGGTCGCCAACCGGATCGCCCGGCGGATGGTCGTGCCGCCGCACCGCGACGGGGGCCAGGCCCAGTACATCGAGCGGCCGCTGCCCCGCTCCGAGGCCGACACGGTCGCCGAGGTGCTGGTGTGGATGGAGCGCAACCTCGACCAGGAGGTGACCGTCGAGCAGCTCGCCGCCCGCGCCCTGATGTCCCCGCGCACCTTCGCCCGCCGCTTCCAGCAGGAGACGGGGACGACTCCGTACCGCTGGATCTTGCGCCAACGGGTGCTGCTGGCCCAGCGGTTGCTGGAGGCGACGGACGAGACGGTGGACGCGATCGCGGGCCGCACGGGGTTCGGGAACGCGGCCGCGCTGCGCCATCAGTTCGTACGGGCGCTGGGAACGACCCCGAACGCCTACCGGCGCACGTTCAGAGGGCCTCAGGCCGCCTGAACGCGCGCCCGGCCGTCACCTCGGCACCGGCCTGAGCAGCAGCTTGTGCGGGCGCAGCGTGATGCCCACCCGGGTCGTGTCGTTGGACCCGGCCACCTGCTCGAAGCGGTACCTGGTCGCCACCGCTGCCGTGATCAGCGACAGCTGGGCCATCGAGAAGTGGTCACTCGGGCACTTGCGGTTGCCCACGCTGAACGGGCTCATGGCGTATTTCGGCACGTCCTTGACGCGTTCCGGAAGCCACCGGTCGGGGTCGAACTTCAGGTTGTCCGCATACGAACGCGGATCGCGCTGGATCGCATACGGGCTGTAGATGATGTCCGCACCGGCCGGAATGCGATAGCCGCCGAGTTCGGTGTCGGTGACGGCGCGCCGCGTCAGAATCCATACGGCCGGACGCAAACGCATCGCCTCGACGACGACATTGTTCGTGTGCGTGAGCCCCCGGACGTCCTCGAATGCGACGGGCCGCCCGCCGGTCACGGATTCAACTTCGTCCCGGACCTTGTCCGCGTGTTCCGGATGCTCGGCGAGCACCTGGAGCAGCCACATGATCGTGGACGCCACCGTTTCGCTTCCGGGAGTGAGTATCGCGACGACCTGGTCGTGGATCTCCTGTTCCCCGATGGGGTCGCCATTGTCGTCCTTCGCCTCCAGCAACGCCGTCAGCAAATCGTCCGGCTTTTGACCGGATGCCCGGCGCTCGGCCACGATCTCGTCGACCAGGAGATGCAAATCGGCCAGCGCCCGGTTGAATTCCCGGTTGGCGGGGAGCGGCAGTTTGTACAGCGGTCCGAGCGGCATGACCATGCGCTGGTACATACCGCGGAACACGGTGGCGAGCGCGACGCACAGCCGCTCGGCCCGCTCGTCCATGTACTCGCCGCGCAGCAGGCACCGGGCCGCGATGCGCACGGCGACCCGGAAGGACTCGGAAGTGCAGTCGATGGTCTCGCCGGGCTTCCAGCGCTCGGTCAGCGCATGCGCCTCCTCCTCCATGATCGGCCCGTACGCCGGGATGGCGTCGAGCCGGAAGGCGGGCTGGATGGTGCGTCGCTGGCGCCGGTGGGTGGGCCCGTTGGCGGTGGCCACGCCCTCCTTGCCGAGCAGGCCTTCCAGGGACTCCCACAGCGGGCCGTCGATCTTGTAGTCGGGGCTCAGCGCCAGGGCTCCGGTGAGGGCCGGGGTGGTGACGGCGTACACCGTCTTCGGGCCGAGCTTCAGCCGGACGACGTCGCCGTCGTCGCGCAGCCGGGACATGAAGGCCAGCGGGTCGCGGACCAGCTTCCAGCCGTGGCCGAGGAGCGGGACACCGCCGCCCGCGAGGGGTGGTTCGCGCAGTTCCGACGCGTGTGCCGGGGCGTCGGGCTTCACAGACTCGACGGTCATTTCTCACCTGCCGCTTCGTTGTTGACGTACGGGGGCGTGGACCGGTCGTCCCAGCTGTCGACCATGTAACGGCCGGATTCGTGGTGGAACCAGTAGACGGAACTGAACCAGTTCCGCATATTCGTGAGGCAGGCGCGCACGGCAATGCTCAGTTCCTTGCCACGCAGCGTTCCGTCGTCGAGGCCGTCGGCGAACCGCACGGCCTCCCGTTCGGCGGCGAGGAATTCGATGATGCATTCCTCGACCCGCCGCCGCACTTCCACCACTGCTTCTTCCAGCGTCAGCCCCTCATGGGTGATGAGACTGATTCCGAGATTGTGGACCTCATCGCCCGCGATTTCCTTGGGCAGCGAACAGAGGTCGTTGTACCAGGCGGCGAATTCCTGACTCAGCAGCGCCGCCCTCCGATATGCCGGGTGCTTCCGCACGCCGTCCGGGAGTTCCTGTCCGGCGCTCGGCTCCAGCAGGTCGGTCCAGATCCAGTGCGCGAACGTGAGCCGGCGCAGCGCGAGATATTCCTCGACCGTGGGCACGATTCCCTCGGTGCGGTTGCGGAATTCCCGGTCGTACGCCTCGATCACCTCGTGGAAGTGCCGGGCGAACCGCTCGTTCCAGGTGCGGGGCAGGAACGAGTACAGCCGCAGCACACTGTCCGCGAGTCCCGCGACCACGGGATCCTCGTGGTGCAGATGGTTCCGGGGAGAATCGAGCGCCTCGTGCAAGCGGCCGCGCAGCCGGCGCCAGGCCGCCGGCCGGCGGTGGACGATGTCACGGTCGTGGCGGTCGTCCCAGACGAAGAACCACGCGCTGTAGTCCGCAATCGCCTGGAGCACCTCGTCCGGGGCACCCAGGTAGTACCCCGCCATGAGATCGGTGTAGCACAGGCCGTCGGCATATTCCTCAACCTTGTCCGCCGGCATGAGCCGCTTTTCCAGGAGCCAGGTGCGGGTCTTCTCCTGGAGCCTGGGCCAATACGGGTGCAATTGCCTGGGAAACGCCGCCTCGATCATCGGGAGAGACAGCGACGGTGGGATGGCGATCGCTGTTGCGGTCGATGTGGTGCTGTGTGGGAAAGCAGGCACGAACAAACCCCTCTCAGCCGCCAGTTGGGCACGCCCTTCCCGCTGTGCCGGGCGTGCGCCGTTGCGTATCCCCGCACTTCCATTCAGCACTACAACTGACCGTTCTGGGAACGGATTTGCTTCATTCACTACCCCACAGTGCCGAGATTCCCCTCTCCCCTGACTGGTTTTGGATCACCGGCAGACCACATGCGATCGAACGTGCGACGGACAGACGAACGGCGCCTGATCGGGGAGGGAACCCTGATCAGACGCCGCGTGCAGGAGAGTGGTGAGGTCGGTCAGCCGTTCGCGACCACGGGATAGCGGGGCTCGTTCTCGGCCATCTGCCGCAGCGCGTCCTTGCGTTCGCGCTTGGAGAGCCGGTCGATGTAGAGGTACCCGTACAGGTGGTCCGTCTCGTGCTGCAAACACCGAGCGAAGTAGCCGGTGCCGCGCACCTTGATCGGGTTGCCCCGCTCGTCCTGCCCGGTCACCTCGGCGTAGTCCGGCCGCGCGAGCGGCGCGTACGCGGTGGGCACCGACAGACAGCCCTCGTTGCTGTCGTCCAGCCGGCGCTTCTCGGCGGGCAGCTCCACCAGCTTGGGGTTGCACACGACGCCGACGTGCCGGACGCCCGCGTCGTCCTGGCAGTCGTAGACGAAGACCTTCAGATCGACGCCGATCTGGTTGGCGGCGAGGCCCACGCCCTCGGCGGTGCGCTGGCTGGCGAACATGTCGTCGACCAGCTTCAGCAGTTCGTCGTCGAAGGTGGTGACGTCCTTGCACTCCTTGTGCAGGACCGGGTTGCCCACGACCGTGATGGGGCGCGAGGTGCCGCGCTCGCGGTATGCCTGCTCGCGCTCCTCGCAGTCCTCCGTGTCGATGACGAAGCCCTCGTCGTCCACGGGGAGCACGCCCGCGTGCTGCTGATCGGTGTCCTGCTGCGCCATGACCGACGTACGCCTTCCTGCAAAAACTGGGGTGTGATGCTGATACAGGGTACGGGGAGCGCCCCGTCAGGGGCGCGGGCAGTGTCAATATGCGGCTCCGCCGCGATGGGGGTCCCCCCGCTCGAGCGAAGCCGAGAGTGGGGGAGCGACCAGCCACAACGGACCCGCAGGGGGACTCGGTCCTCAGCAAACCTCTTCCAGATCCCGCCAGTCCCGAGAGTCAGGCGAGTCAGCAACCCACCCGTCCAGCAACCCCCGTACCAGCGAAGCCGGCGCAGCCACCCCGCACTCGCGCTCGGGCACCCACAGCTGCCCGTCCGTGCGATGGCCGAGCGGCCCCGGATGACCGGGCTCGCTGTGATCGTGCGGATCCAGGTGCTCCCCGTCCCCCTCGTCCGCCGGCATCCGCGACTCCGAGCACAGCCGGCACAGCAGCCGCACGGACGACGACCAGTCCTCCGCGGCGAACCCGGCGTCGGCCGCCAGCTGCTCCAGGGCGTCCCGGTCGGCCTCGGTGTCGGCCTCCAGGAGGACCACCCAGGTCGGCACCGGCGAGGGCGCCCACAGCTCGATCTCGTCGAAGACCGGATAGGAGTGCCCCGCGGCAGTCGTCCGCTCTCCGTGCGGCACGCCGTCGTGCAGTACGACCTCGCCCCAGCGCCGCCCGGAGGACGGCAGTGGAATGGACTGCACCTCGATCCGCGCGGGATCCAGCCGCTGCCCCCACACCACCTCGGCCTCGCCCTCCGGCGACAGCCGTACGGCTGCGCTGCCGAGGTCCATGCCGACGGGCTCGCCGGACGCCGTGGCGCCGCCGGGCACATGCAGCCCGTAGGCCTGCCAGGCGCGCCGGGCCAGCGGCCAGTCCTGCAGGGCGGTGGCGGCGATACCGACGTTCCACCAGTCGGGTGCGCCGGTCTCCCGGTCGAGCAGGGCCACGGCCCTGAGGCCCGCCGCCCTGGCCTGCTCCCAGTCGTGCCGGAACTTGTGCAGCAGGGCGAGGTTGAACCAGGACTCCGACAGCCAGGGCTCCAGGTCGGCGGCCCGGGTCAGCAGCGCGCCCGCGTCCTCGTACCGGCCGTCCCCGATCAGCGTGAACGCGCGGTCGGTGGCCTGCCGCCAGGAGGCGGAGGGCCGGTGCCGTCCCTTGCCGAAGATCCTCACGATTCCCGCCTGCCAGTTCCGTTCGGTGGGCTGGCCTGTGCCCCCGGACACCCTTCCCTTCGCATCCAACCACGTGCGGCTGGAAGGACGCTCATTACCCATGGGTTACCCAGCCACAGGCAGGGTCAGACCCTCCCGCCCGTCGCCCGCCACCACCCTGCCTGAGGCTCCCCCAGAGCTAAACACCTGGGGGGACCCCCACCGCGCCGCCCCTTTGATTCCACAGCACCCGGGCCAGCGCCTCGACGACCTCGGGAGCGTAGTCCCCGGCGGTCCCCAGCCGCAGCTCCTCCAGCGCCGTCAGGGGCCCGCCGGGCCCGGCGTCGCGCACCTTCTCCTCGTACGCGTTCACGGCCCGTACGATCCGGGCGGCAACCGGCTGCTCCGGGTAGGGGTCGGCCTGCCGCTCCACGACGACCGCGACCGAGGGGTCGACCCCGGTCTGCCGTACGACGGCCCCGCCCAGCAGCGCGATCCGTCGCTGCTCGGCGGCGGGCAGCGCGGCCGTGGCCCCGGCCGGCACCGGATCGACCAGGCTGAGCTGCCCGATGTCGTGCATGAGGGCCGCGTACTCGAGCACGGTGAGCTCGGGCTCGCTCAGCCCCAGGTCCCGCCCGACGGCCCGGCTGAGCGCGGCCACCCTGCGAGCATGCCCGGCCGGCGTGTACCCCGCTATCTCGGTGGCCCGGGCGAGGGAGGCGATGGTCTGCCGGTAGGTGGTCCGCACGGCCGCGTACCGCCGCAGGGACACCTGCGCGAGCAGCAGCGGCAGACAGAACACGGGCAGCGCCCACAGCCCGACGACGGCGACCGCGAGCGCCATCACCGCCCCGGTCGCGCACACGGCCGACCCGATGCCGGGCATGGCCCGCAGCTCGTCCCGCAGCAGCGGCCCGAACGGCCACCCGGTACGGGAGTGCGCCAGTGCCGCGGCGAGCACGGCGTCGCACAGCACGCTCACCGTGAGCAGGGCGATCAGCAGCAGCGCGTAGGCGGGCCCGCTCCAGTCCCCGAACAACCCCTGCTTGTACAGGGGTTGGAAACACAGGGCGGCGAACCCCACGGTGAGTACCCGCCGGGCCAGATGATCGACCACGGGACCCCGCCCGCGGCCGATGTCCGGCACGCATCCGACCAGTGAGGCGGCGAGCACGACACTGACGACCTGGGCGACGCCGTGTGCGGTGGGGTTCCCGGCGTCCTCGCCGAGCAGGGCGTACGACAACGCTCCCGCGGCCCCGAGTGGCGCCGCCTCCCTGACCTGCGGCCCCGTCCACCGGGCCAGCTCCCCGACGGTGACGAGCACCCCGAAGGCAAGGGCGACACCGCGCTCTTCGAGGCCGGTCCAGAGGGTGACGCCGAGGGACACGGAGGCGAGGAGCCCGGCGGAGACATGAATGAGAAGGAGGGGCAAGCGCAACCGACGGGGTCTCAACGGTGCGCTCCTGCCCGACTGGAAACGGGTGAGTGTGGTGGGTAAAGGCGACGGGACTGCACGCCGTCAGCAGTCACCGCCGGATGCCATCCACACCGCAGGACAGCCCGCCGCAAAGCCGCAACCATCCGAGGATCGAACTGTGCCCCCGCACACCGCTCAAGTTCCTCCAGCGCGGCCGCAACAGGCCGCCCCCGCCGATAGGACCGCGTGGACGTCATCGCATCGAACGCATCCGCCACCGCGACCACCCGAGCGGACTCAGGAATCTGGCTCCCCATGAGCCCGTACGGATACCCGCTCCCGTCCAACCGCTCGTGATGGTGCAGTACGGCCGCCCGGGCCTCCCCCAGAAACGAAATCCCCCGCACCATCTCGTGCCCGTACTCGGGATGCAGCTCGATCACCCGCCGCTCATCGGGCGTCAACGGCCCGTCCTTGCGCAGCAGCCGCGTGGGAACCCCCAGCTTCCCCACGTCGTGCAGAATCCCGGCGAACCGCAGGACCTCCACCCGCCCGTCGTCCATGCCCAGTTCGCGCGCGATCATCATCGAGGCCTGCCCGACGCGCTCACTGTGCCCGCGCGTGTACTCGTCCTTGATGTCGACGGCCTGCACCAGCGCACGGATCGTCGCCTGGTGGGCCCCCCGCTCCCGGTGGTACTGCGCGAAGGCCCACCAGGACACGCACATGGGCAGCAGTACGAGCAGGGAGGCGGGCGGTCCGTACGGGCTGCGCCACAGCACGGCCATCATCAGCCCGGCGAGGCCGTGCACCGCGAGCGGCGCCAGTGACCGGGGGAAGAGCCCCCGCCAGGCGGCCCGCACGGGCACGTGCTCGGCGAGCGCGAGAATCCCCCCGTCCAGCACGGTCAGCACCAGGCAGAACGCCAGCACGGCGGCCCCGGCCGGCACAAGGGCGTAGGGAAAGTCGGGCGCGACCACGGCGTCCCGCCCGCCGAGCGCGCCATGGACGCGGGCGGCGGCCCACACCGCGAGGGTGAGCTGGGCGGCCCGCCAGATCCGCCGGAGCCCGACAGGGCGCCGCTCCACCGGCGACAGCAGCGCCCCCGGCAGGGCGACCAGCGCCGCGGCGGCCGGCGGCAGCAGAAACGCCCCGGCGAGCAGGACGGGGTGGAAGGCGCCGGCGATGCGTCTGCGGGCGAGCCACTCACCACCGGCGTACAGAACGGCCAGCAGGGTCATCGCCCACCACGACGCACGTACCGTCGGCAGCGGCAGCAGGCAGACCAGGGCACCGAGGACGACACAGGCGACGTACACACGTGCGCGCGCCGGAACCGCCTCCATGACGACGCCCCTCCCCCGGTCCCCCGACCGTGCCTGTCCAGGCTCCGGAGCTTAGGGCGGTGAGGGGGAGGGCGCGGCCGACGGACGGCCGATTAGCACGTTCGGGTGACGGGACCCCGTAGCGGAATCCCGTCCCCGAAGTTTCAGGATTCCTGCGGGGTGGCCTGGGGCGTGGCCGTCACGTCGTGCTCGGGCACGGTCTGCCCGGAGCGGATCAGATCGATCCGCCCCATGACCTTGGCCCGCAGGTCGGTGGGCACGTCGTCATGCCCGCAGCACCGCTTGACCAGCTTCTTCACGGCCTGCTCCAGGCCGTACTTCTCCAGGCACGGCGAGCATTCCTCGAAGTGGTGCTGGATCTTCTCGCGATCGACGTCCGGCATCTCACTGTCGAGGAACTCGTACAGATGGTCCAGGACTTCACTGCAGTCCGTCTCGTGCGGCTCTCCGCAGCTCATGAGCCCGAGCCTTTCGCTTCGTTCGACTCCCCGGCGCCCGCCGGGACCAGCCCCCGCTCACGGGCGTAGTCCTCGAGCATGCCGCGCAGTTGACGGCGGCCCCGGTGCAGCCGGGACATCACCGTACCGATGGGTGTCCCCATGATGTCCGCGATCTCCTTGTACGCAAAGCCCTCTACGTCCGCGAGATAGACGGCGATGCGGAATTCCTCGGGGATCGCCTGCAACGCTTCCTTCACGTCCGAGTCGGGCAGGTGGTCGAGCGCCTGCGACTCCGCGGAGCGCAGGCCCGTCGACATGTGCGACTCGGCACGGGCGAGCTGCCAGTCCTCGATCTCCTCGGCCGCGCTGCGCTGGGGTTCGCGCTGCTTCTTGCGGTACGAGTTGATGAAGGTGTTGGTGAGGATCCGGTACAGCCACGCCTTCAGGTTGGTGCCCTCGCGGAACTGGTGGAAGGACGCGTACGCCTTGGCGTACGTCTCCTGCACCAGGTCCTCGGCGTCGGCCGGGTTGCGTGTCATGCGCAGCGCGGCCGAGTACATCTGGTCGAGGAACTCGAGCGCGTCCCGCTCGAAGCGCGCACTGCGCTGAGCGGTCGACTCCGTGCTCGAGTCCGCGCTGATGCCCTGGCCCTCGGGCAGCTCCGCCTGGCCGTTGTCGGCCCCTGCGTCGGTACCGGTGACCGGACCCACCTCCTCAAGATTCCGGGCGAGACCGAATGCAGTCCCACCAGAATCGGAGGATAGACGACGATCCGCACCCGCCGCCGCTCGAATAGGAGCGGCCTTGGCCGCGTGCAGCACCGTCCAGTCCAGGTCAGTGCGGCTGCTGCGGCTCGGGCAGTAGATCGAACCCATGCGGCGGACTTCCTCTCCTACGACGTCGGCGCTGGTCATCAGCACTTCTGTCCGCCTCAACAGTGGTCGGGGCCCCGGCATTCCCGAAGCTTTACCCGAGTGACCCGGTCCACTGCACCACCGCGTCTGTGAGGATCTCCAGGGCCTGTTCCTGGGTGATCTCCGCCCGCTTCGGCACCGCGAAAGCATGATCGCCGTACGGCACCTCGACCAGCTCGTGGGAACCCTCGGGAAACTCCGCGGGCTTCCCCCACGGGTCGTTGCCGCCCTGGACGACGAGGGTCGGCACCCCGGCCCCGAGCAGCTCCTCGGCGCGGGACTTCTCCGGCTTGCCCGGCG
Source organism: Streptomyces sp. KR55 (assembly GCF_052245645.1). Classification (NCBI taxonomy): domain Bacteria; kingdom Bacillati; phylum Actinomycetota; class Actinomycetes; order Kitasatosporales; family Streptomycetaceae; genus Streptomyces; species Streptomyces sp. KR55. The sequence continues at coordinate 44,391 of NZ_JBQQCE010000006.1, forward strand.
GGTGGAGCGGGAAGGCGAGGGCGAGGACCGCCGCCGCCCCGAGCTCCGTCGCCGTACGGCAGGCGACCCGGGCGCCCGCGCTGCGTCCGCCCGCGACGACCGGCAGCCCGGGCTTGGCCAGGGCCGGCCAGATCCCGCGCCAGCCCACATCGAGCGTCTTCGGCGCGGGGGCCATCTTCTTCCCGGCGACCCGCCAGGGCTGCTCGACGCGGGCGACGCTCACCCCGTGCCCGGGCAGCACGTCCGCGACTGCCTCGAGGTCGCGCGCCTCGATGCCACCGCCGGCGCCGTGGCCGAGGGCCAGAACGAGCCTGGCCTTGCGCGCCTTGTGCCAGGTGATGCGGGCGGTACCGGCGTCCGTCTCGATGATCTCGCTCACATCAGAAGAGTGTGCCCTCTTCGGGGCCTTCGAGCTCCCTGAGCAGCTCCGGGCCGTTGTTGCGGACGTTGCTGACGGCCGTGGGCACCGGGTAGGCGCGCATCAGGCCGGGCGGGGGCGGGGCGAGCAGCTCCCGCAGGTCGTCGGGGTCGGTGCGGGACGGGTCGAGCCAGGCGTCCCAGCGGTCCGGGGTGAGCATCAGCGGCATCCGGGGGTGGATGTCGGCGAGGGTGTACGGGCCGTCGGCGGGGGCCACGGCCAGCGGGCTCTTCTCGGCCTCCGTGGTGATGACGGAGCAGGTGACCCACCAGGCCTGCGGGTGATCGTCGGGCAGCGTCCGGTCGCGCCAGAACTCGTACAGCCCGGCCATCGCGAACACCGACCCGTCGGCGGGGAGCACGAAGTACGGCTGCTTGCGCGGCCGCTTCTTCTTGCCCTCGACCTCCAGGTCCCGCTCCTGCTTGCCGGTGACCCACTCGTAGTAGCCGTCGGCGGGCAGGATGCAGCGGCGGGTGGTGAAGGCGCGGCGGAAGGCCGGCTTCTCGTGGACCGTCTCCGCGCGCGCGTTGATCATCCGGGCGCCGCCCTCGGGCGTCTTGGCCCAGGACGGGACCAGTCCCCACTTCAGCTTGCGCAGCTGGCGAACCGGGCGCCGGTCGTCGACGTCCTTCAGAGGACGGTCGAGGACCGCGTGGACCTCTTTGGTCGGTGCCACGTTGTAGTCGGGCTCCAGGGTCTCCTCGGGCTCCCACTTCTCGATCTCAAAGATTCCTGCGAGATCCTCGGGCCCACGACTCGATGCATACCGTCCGCACATACGTGTCACACTGCCAGACTCCGCCGATCAGAGGGAGCGCCCCAGAAACATGGACAGCACTACAGCCACCTCTCTGTGGGACGAGCTCATCGGCATCCAGCCCGACCCCGACGTGTGGGTGGTGATCGCCACCCTGGTCGCCGCCCTCGCGGTGATCGTCCCGCACGGCCTGTGGCGCGTCTTCCGCAACGCCATCACCATCGCCCACGAGGGCGGCCACGGCCTGGTCGCCCTGCTGACCGGCCGGACCCTGACCGGCATACGGCTGCACTCCGACACCAGCGGCCTCACCGTCAGCCGCGGCAAGCCGTACGGCCTCGGCATGATCCTCACGGCCGCCGCCGGCTACACCGCTCCCCCGCTGCTCGGCCTCGGCGGCGCCGCGCTGCTCGCCACGGGGCGCATCACACTGCTGCTGTGGCTGGCCACGGCACTGCTGGTGGCAATGCTGGTGATGATCCGCAACGCGTACGGGGCACTCACCGTGATCCTGACCGGCGGTACGTTCCTGATGGTGTCCTGGCTGACCGGCCCGCAGATACAGGCGGCGTTCGCCTACGCGGTGGTGTGGTTCCTGCTGGTGGGCGGCGTACGCCCGGCGTTCGAACTCCAGGCGAAGCGCTCACGGGGAGGCGCGGGAGACTCGGACGCGGACCAGCTGTCCCGCCTGACACACGCCCCGGCAGGCCTGTGGCTGTTCCTGTTCCATGCCGTGTCCCTCTCCTCACTGATAGGCGGGGGCCGCTGGCTGCTGGGGGCATGACCAGCTGGCCTTAAGGGGCGCGGGGCTGTATCGATATGCGGCTCCTCCCCCACTCTCGGCTTCGCTCGAGCGGGGGGACCCCACCGTGGGCGCGACCAGCCACGACGCCGCCGCACCCGAACGACGGCCTCCCACTAGAGTGGGGCCCATGGCCCCGAACGACGCACACACCGCCCTCTGGCCCGCCCCGCACGCGAGCGGAGCCGTCGATGCCACGGTCCACGTGCCCGGGTCCAAGTCGGTCACCAACCGCGCCCTGGTGCTCGCCGCCCTCGCCTCCGAGCCCGGCTGGCTGCGCCGCCCGCTGCGTTCCCGTGACACGCTCCTGATGGCGGGTGCCCTGCGTGCGATGGGCGTCGCCATCGAGGAGGGCGTGGGTCCGGACGGCACCGGCGAGGCCTGGCGGGTGCTCCCGGCCGGTCTGCGCGGCCCGGCCACGGTCGACGTCGGCAACGCCGGCACGGTGATGCGGTTCCTGCCGCCGGTCGCCGCGCTCGCCGACGGCCCCATCCGCTTCGACGGCGACCCGAGGTCGTACGAGCGCCCGCTGAACGGCGTGATCGACGCCCTGCGCGTCCTCGGCGCCCGGATCGACGACGACGGTCGCGGCGCGCTGCCGCTGACAGTGCACGGCGGGGGCGCCCTGGACGGCGGCCCGGTCGAGATCGACGCCTCCTCCTCGTCCCAGTTCGTGTCGGCGCTGCTGCTGTCCGGCCCGCGTTTCAACCAGGGCGTCGAGGTCCGCCACACCGGCTCGACGCTCCCTTCGATGCCGCACATCCGCATGACCGTCGACATGCTGCGCGCGGTCGGCGCCCAGGTCGACACCCCGGAGTCGGGCGGCGAGCCGAACGTCTGGCGGGTCACTCCGGGCGCCCTGCTCGGCCGTGACCTGACCATCGAACCGGACCTGTCCAACGCCCAGCCGTTCCTGGCGGCGGCGCTGGTGACCGGCGGCAAGGTGCTGATCCCGGACTGGCCGTCGCGCACCACCCAGCCCGGCGACCGGCTGCGCGAGATCTTCACCGAGATGGGCGGTTCCTGCGAACTGACCGACTACGGCCTCGAGTTCACCGGATCGGGCGCGGTCCACGGCATCGACGTGGACCTCGGCGACGTGGGCGAGCTGACCCCCGGCATCGCGGCGGTCGCCGCCCTCGCCGACTCCCCGTCCACCCTGCGCGGGGTGGCCCACCTGCGCCTGCACGAGACGGACCGGCTGGCCGCCCTCACCAAGGAGATCAACGAACTCGGCGGTGACGTGACGGAGACGGCCGACGGCCTGCACATCCGCCCGCGCCCACTGCACGGCGGGATCTTCCACACCTACGAGGACCACCGGATGGCCACCGCCGGCGCGATCATCGGCCTCGCGGTGGAGGGCGTGCAGATCGAGAACGTGGCGACGACGGCGAAGACCCTGCCGGACTTCCCCGACCTGTGGACCGGGATGCTCGGGGCGTAGGGACGCGGGGATCAGGTCATGCGCCGCTACGGCAAGCACACCGACGAGGACGACATCCGCTCCCGCCCCAACCGCAAGGGCAACCGGCCGCGTACGAACATCCGGCCCAAGCACGAGGATGCCGCCGAGGGCATGGTCCTCACCGTCGACCGCGGCCGGCTCACCTGCCTGGTCGACGACCGGATCGTGATGGCGATGAAGGCCCGCGAACTGGGCCGCAAGGCGGCGATCGTCGGCGACCGCGTGGCCATCGTCGGCGACCTGTCCGGCAAGAAGGACTCCCTCGCCCGCATCGTCCGCATCGAGCCGCGCACCTCGGTCCTGCGCCGCACCGCGGACGACGACGACCCGTACGAGCGGGTGGTCGTCGCCAACGCCGACCAGCTGGCCATCGTCACCGCCCTCGCCGACCCGGAGCCGCGCCCGCGTCTGATCGACCGCTGTCTGGTGGCCGCGTACGACGGCGGACTCGAACCCCTCCTGGTCATGACCAAGTCGGACCTCGCCCCGCCCGACAAGCTCCTGGAGCTCTACGGCCACCTGGACATCCCGTACGTCGTCACCAGCCAAGAAGAACTGGAGAGCGGCGAGGCTGCGGACCGCGTACGGGAACAACTGGACGGCAAGATCACGGCCTTCGTCGGCCACTCCGGCGTCGGCAAGACGACCCTGGTCAACGCGCTGGTGCCCAAGGAGCGCCGCCGCCTGACCGGGCATGTGAACGTGGTGACGGGCCGCGGCCGGCACACCACGACGTCGGCCCTGGCGCTCCCGCTGTCCGGCACGGACGGCTGGGTGATCGACACCCCCGGCGTACGGTCCTTCGGCCTCGCCCACGTCGACCCGTCCCGGGTGATCCACGCCTTCCCCGACCTGGAACCGGGCACGGAGGGCTGCCCGCGCGCGTGCAGTCACGACGAGCCGGACTGTGCGCTGGACGCCTGGGTGGCCGAGGGCCATGCCGACCCCGCCCGCCTGTACTCGCTGCGCCGGCTGCTGGCCACGCGGGAGCGCAGGGAAGGCGACTGACCCGCGCGTTGTTTCTCTTCACGCGGGGTTTGCCTCCCGGCGGGTCCGGTAAGGGCATAATCGCTAGGCCGGATCCCAAGGGTGAGCAAAGCCTGACAAGCGGTCACAGAACGTGGACGTACGGGGAGGACAGCACATGGCGTGGCTGCTGGTCATCGTGGCCGGGTTGCTCGAAACCGGCTTCGCCGTCTGCCTGAAGCTGTCCCACGGCTTCACGCGGCTGTGGCCGACCGTCGCCTTCTGCATCTTCGCACTGGGCAGCTTCGGCCTGCTGACGCTGTCCCTGAAAAAGCTCGACGTGGGCCCGGCCTACGCGGTGTGGACCGGCATCGGCGCGGCCGGCACCGCCATCTACGGCATGGTCTTCCTCGGCGACATCGTGTCCACGCTGAAGATCGTCTCGATCAGCCTGGTGATCATCGGCATCATCGGCCTCCAGCTGTCCGGCTCGGCCCACTGACCCGAGGGCTCACACCGGCTGCCGGTACAGGGCCCCGCGCACCAGATCCGCGACCCCGCCCTCAGCGGGCGGTGCGGCCACGCAGGACAGCGCGAGGCGGACGACCAGTTCGCAGGAGCGGGCCAGGTCGGCGGTGTCCGACTTGGGCGCGCCGGGACCGGCCAGCACCGCCACCGCGCGGTCACGGACCAGCGCCACGAAGTCGCCGGGCGAGGGCAGCGGCCCGTCGGCGCGCCGCTGTGCGGGTACCGCGGAGGAGGACGGCACCGCCGACAGCCTCGGTGCGGGCAGCCGTTCGTTCCAGCAGCCGGTGAGCATGGCCCGCACCAGCGCGTTCTCCCGGGCGGCCGACATGGTCCACTCCGCGGTGGCGGTGAGCCGCTCGCGGGCGTCGCTGTGGGTGGCCAGTGCGCGTTCGACGCCGGCGAGATACCCGTCGGCCTCCCTGCGGACCAGCGCCCGGGCCAGCCCGTCCTTGCTGCCGAACTCGTTGTACAGCGTCTGCCGGGACACCCCGGCCGCCGCGGCCACGTCCACCATCCGCACCGCGGCCCACGGCCGACGGGCGAGCGCCGTGTAAGCGGCATCCAGCAGGGACTCCCGCGCTGCAGGCATCATCGCCTCCCGGGACAACGAATTCCTGCCCAGATTTGACGCGCCCGGGGGCACTGTCAAGGGTTCGCACAGGCGCGGAGGGGGCGCACCAGGGCACCCCTCCCACGCCGCCCCCCATAGCCCCGTACCAACAGATCCAGATACCGTTCGCTCATGCCCGACTATCTCGACGACCTGCGTCTCGCCCACGTCCTCGCGGACGCCGCCGACGCCGCGACGACGGACCGCTTCAAGGCCCTCGACCTCAAGGTCGAGACGAAGCCCGACATGACGCCGGTGTCCGAGGCCGACCGGGCGGCCGAGGAGCTCATCCGCGGCCAGCTCCAACGCGCCCGCCCCCGCGACGCGATCCTCGGCGAGGAGTACGGCATCGAGGGCACCGGCCCGCGCCGCTGGGTCATCGACCCGATCGACGGCACCAAGAACTACGTCCGCGGCGTCCCCGTCTGGGCCACCCTCATCTCGCTGATGGAGGCGGGTCCGATCGAGGCGCCGCGAAGCGGCTCGTTTGAGGGTGGTGGTGGGCGACGGGAGGGCGGATACCAGCCCGTCGTCGGCGTCGTCTCCGCCCCCGCGCTGGGCCGCCGCTGGTGGGCCGCGAAGGGCCACGGCGCCTTCACCGGGCGCAGCCTGTCCTCCGCCACCCGGCTGCACGTCTCCCGTGTCTCCAAGCTGTCGGACGCCTCGTTCGCGTACTCCTCCCTGTCCGGCTGGGAGGAGCAGGACCGTCTGAACGGCTTCCTGGACCTCACCCGCGAGGTCTGGCGCACGCGCGCGTACGGCGATTTCTGGCCGTACATGATGGTCGCCGAGGGCTCGGTCGACATGTGCGCCGAGCCCGAGCTGTCGCTCTGGGACATGGCCGCGAACGCGATCATCGTGACGGAGGCCGGCGGCACCTTCACGGGTCTCGACGGCCGTCCGGGCCCGCACAGCGGCAACGCGGCCGCGTCGAACGGCCTGCTCCACGACGAGTTGCTCGGCTACCTCAACCAGCGCTACTGAACGCCCCCTTGTTGACCCTCTCTTCGCCTGTCACTCTGAGAATCCCCGGCCTTGTGAACTTGTGAAACGGTGAACAAAGTGCAATGACCGAAGCCGGGGCTTCCTCAGGAGGTGGCTCCATCCCATGCTCGTCCGCGACGCCATGAGCACGGTGGTCCTCACCATCGGCCCCACCCACACGCTTCGCCAGGCAGCCGCCCTGATGTCCGCCCGCAGGGTCGGTGCGGCCGTGGTCCTCGACCCCGACGCCGGCGGCATCGGCATCCTCACCGAGCGGGACATCCTCAACTCCGTGGGCCTCGGCCAGGACCCGGACACGGAGCTGTCCCACGCCCACACCACCACCGACGTCGTCTTCGCCGCCCCGGCCTGGACCCTGGAGGAGGCGGCCCGTGCCATGGCGCACGGCGGCTTCCGCCATCTCATCGTCCTCGACCGCGGCGAACCCGTCGGCATCGTCTCGGTCCGCGACATCATCCGCTGCTGGGTACCGGCCCGGCAGCAGGTACCGGCCTGACCCTCCGAACAGTCACCTTCAGACGCGGAACGGGCCGGGCTCCCCGAGGAACCCGGCCCGCTGCCACGGCAAGCGATCCAGTGCTGGTCGGTGTCAGTCCCGCAGGGCCTGGACGGCGGCCTCCAGCCGCTTGCCGAAGTCACCGTCCGCCTGGCGGAAGTTGTTGATCGCACGCTCGGCGATGTCGTCGCGCGACACCCCGGCGATGCTGCCCGCCAGGTTGTTGATCAGGCGCTCCTTCTCGTCCTCGGACATCAGGCGGTAGAGGTTGCCCGCCTGGACGAAGTCGTCGTCCTCGGCGTGCACCGGCGCCGGGTGGTTGCCCGTGCCGGCCGTGAAGTCCGAGCTGGAGGCCCACAGCGGCCGGTCCGTCTGGAACGGGCCGCCGAAGCTGTTCGGCTCGTAGTTCTTCGCGCCCTTGTGGCGGCCGTCGTACAGATAGCCGTCACGGGAGTTGGTGCGCGCCTCGGTGGCGTGCGGGCGGTTCACCGGCAGGTGGTCGGCGTTGATGCCGACGCGGTAGCGGTGGGCGTCGCCGTAGGCGAAGAGGCGGCCCTGGAGCATCTTGTCCGGGGACGGGCCGATGCCGGGCACGAAGTGCGCCGGGGAGAAGATCGACTGCTCGACCTCGGCGAAGATGTTCTCCGGGTTGCGGTTGAGCTCCAGCTTCCCGATCTCGATCGGCGGGTAGTCCTCGTGCGGCCACACCTTGGTGAGGTCGAACGGGTTGAAGCGGTACGTCGCCGCGTCCGCCGCCGGCATGATCTGCACCTGCACGGTCCAGGTCGGGAACTCGCCGCGCTCGATGGCCTCGCGCAGGTCGCGCTGGTGCGAGTCGGGGTCCTTGCCCGCCAGGATCTCCGCCTCCTCGGCGGTCAGGTTCTTGATGCCCTGGTCGGTCTTGAAGTGGTACTTGACCCAGAAGGCCTCGCCGGCCTCGTTGTTCCACTGGAACGTGTGCGAGCCGTAGCCGTTCATGTGGCGGTACGAGGCGGGGATGCCGCGGTCGCCGAACAGCCAGGTCACCTGGTGGGTGCTCTCCGGGCTGAGCCCCCAGAAGTCCCACACGTTGTCGGCCTCCTGCGAGCCGGTGTACGGGTCGCGCTTCTGCGTGTGGATGAAGTCGGGGAACTTGATGGCGTCCTTGATGAAGAACACCGGGGTGTTGTTGCCGACGAGGTCGTAGTTGCCCTCCTCGGTGTAGAACTTCAGCGCGAAGCCACGCGGGTCACGGACGGCGTCCGCCGCACCCAGGTTGCCGGCCACGGTCGAGAAGCGCAGGAAGACCTCGGTCTGCTTGCCGATCTCGGAGAGGAACTTGGCACGCGTGTACCTGGTCACATCGGCGGTCACCGTGAAGGTGCCGTAGGCACCGGCGCCACGGGCGTGCACGACCCGCTCCGGGATGCGCTCACGGTTGAAGTGGGCGAGCTTCTCGAGCAGGAGCTGGTCCTGGACGAGCACCGGGCCGCCGACGCCCGCGGTCTCGCTGTTCTGGTTGTCGGCGACCGGGGCACCGGCCTCCGTCGTAAGCGGTCCCTGCGTCACGTGCGCCTCCTGCGTCATTCCTGACCGTTCCTGTCCCTCGGCCAAAACCAGGTTCGATCCTACAATGGACACTGTCTAAGTCAAGTAGAGCTCTAAAGCCACACCTGTTCGTAAACTGGTTACCAGCTGCTAAGCTGAGCTTTATGAGTGACCTTCTGGAACGACTGCGCGGACGTGGATGGCGGATGACCGCGCAGCGGCGCGTCGTGGCCGAGGTCCTCGACGGCGAACACGTCCACCTGACGGCCGACGAGGTCCATGCGCGGGCTGTCGCCAAGCTGCCCGAGATCTCCCGGGCGACCGTCTACAACACGCTGGGCGAGCTGGTGTCCCTCGGTGAGGTGCTCGAGGTCGCCACCGACAAGCGCGCCAAGCGGTACGACCCGAACGCCCACCGGCCCCACCACCACCTGGTGTGCGCCCAGTGCGGCGCGATCCGCGACGTCCATCCCAACGGCAACCCGCTGGCCGACCTCCCGGACTCGGAGCGC